>JAVEDG010000088.1 GCA_030841245.1 Actinomycetota bacterium | reverse complement strand
CGCGCCGCCAACAGCCAGGTGGTGACCGAGCGCCGGGCCTACGACGACCGCGGCGTGTGAGCTCCCTCCCTCACTAGACATCGATCGAGGCCGGCGGGCCTGCGGGTCCGCCGGCCTCGCCACGTTTCCAGGGTCTCGGAAGGACCAACCACCATGCGACTCTCGATCGGCACCGGGATCGTGCTGATGGCGATCGGCGGCGTCCTCGCCTTCGCGGTCCGGGTACCCGCCGAGATCGACCGGTACGTCAGCGTCATAGACGTGGGCCTGATCCTGATCTGGACCGGGATCCTGGTGCTGCTCACCCAGGTGTGGCTGCACCGGCCGCGCCGGCCGCGGCGGTCGCGCGTCCCGGCGTACGCCAGCTACGCCACCGACGAGCACGACGTGCACCACCCAGGGTACGCGGGGCAGACCCGTCAGCTGCCGACCATCCGCGGGGGCCGCTGAGTCGGCGCCGGTCAGCCGGCGAGGAAGAGCCGCAGCTCGGCCGGGGCTCCGTCGATCAGGCGCACCGGGACGCCCCAGTCCTGCTGGTGCACGTGGCACGCCGGGAACTCGACGTCGGCCGCGTCGTCGCACGACGCCGCCATGGCTGCGACATGCAGCACACCGTCACCCACGTGCGGGTCGAGGACCAGCGTGCGGTGCAGGTCACTGACTCGCCCCTCACCGTCCTTGAGCAGCGCGGGCGGCGTCGCTGTGACCGAGAGCCGGGTGGCCGGCCCGTAGCGCTCGTCCAGCTTCTGACCTGGCGGCGGCGTGAACACCACGACGAGCTCGACCTCACCCGGTGCGACCTCGGTGACGGGCCGGTGCGTACGCCGGGCAACTCCGTCCACGACGGTCGCCTGTTCGGGCAGCCGTAACCGGGTCAGCCGGTGCGCCGCCGACTCGACGACGAGCAGGTCGCCGTCGACGACGACCAGGTCGCTCGGTTCGGCGAGGCCGGCCGAGAGGGTGCTCACCTGTGCTGTCGCGGGGTCGTAGCGGCGTACCGCCCCGTTGTAGGTGTCGGTGACGGCGATCGAGCCGTCCGGCAGCGACGTCAGCCCCAGCGGGTGCTGCAGCAGCGCGGACGCGGCCGGTCCGTCGACATGCCCGAAGTCGAACAGTCCGGTGCCCACGAGAGTCTCGACCTCGTCGCCGACGATGCGGCGTAGCGACGACGTCTCGCTGTCGACGAGCCACAGCGTGCCGTCCGACGTCGCGGTCAGCCCGCTCGGCTGGGCGAACCAGGCGTCGGCGAGCGACCCGTCGAGCAGTCCCTCGTTCGACGTGCCGGCCAGCACGTCCATGGCGGGGACGACGGGGTCGAACGTGTAGAGCCGGTGGATGCCGGCCATCGCCACCACGACCTCATGGCGGACCGGCGACCAGACCACGTCCCACGGCGAGGAGAGTGGGACCGTCGGGTCGGACCCCGAGGACATCGGGTCGCCCTGCATCCACTGCTTGCCGGTGCCCGCGACCGTGGTCACCGAGCCGTCATCGAGGCGCAGCCCACGCAGTGAGTGGTTGACGGTGTCAGCGACGACGACGTCGTAGCCGACGCGCTCGCGGACGTCGTCCGGGAGCAGGGCGAGCCCCTGCGGCTCGTTGAGGCGCGCGGTCCCGGGCGGGCCGTCGAGCAGGCCGCGCTCACCCGAGCCGATCCGGCGCAGCAGGGTCTCGGCGTCCGCGGCCAGCTCGACGAGCGAGTGGTGCCCCGAGTCGGAGACGAGAAAGGTGCCGCCGGGCAGCGCGATCACCTTGCCGGGGAAGCGCAGCTCGGTCTCGGGCGGCGGCGGCGCGACGTACGGCCCATTGCCGCGGTGCAGCGTGCCTTTGGCCTCGTGCTCGGTCACGAGGTCGGCGACGATCGCGTCGAGATGATGCGCGTGGCCCTCACCGGACAGCTGCGCCACGACGTAGCCCTCGGGGTCCACGACGACGAGCGTGGGCCAGGCGCGAACGGCGTACTGCTGCCAGGTGGTCAGCTCGGGGTCGTCGAGGACCGGGTGGTGCACGCCGTACCGCTCGACCGCGGCGGGGAGGGCATCCGGGTCGGCCTCGTGCTCGAACTTGGGCGAATGGACGCCGACGACGACCAGCACGTCGCTGTACTTGTCCTCCAGCGGCCGCATCTCGTCGATCACGTGCAGACAGTTGATGCAGCAGAACGACCAGAAGTCGAGCAGCAGGATCTTGCCACGGAAGTCCGCGAGCGAGTACGGCGTGCCGCCGGTGTTCAGCCACTCGCGCCCGTGCAGCTCTGGTGCCCGGACCCGGGCCTGCCGCTGGACCTCGTTCACCCCACCATTGTCCAGGGCACCGTCGGGCCAGGCGCAGCCGGCCGACGCTGTCCACAGCAGCGTTACCGCGGAGACGTCCGGGTGGGCGAGCGGCCCTCAGAAGTCGGCCGACAGGAGGTCCTGAAGGGTCCGGCGGAACTGCTCGTAGCGACGCTGCCCGACGGTCTCGGCCATGCGTTCCTCGATTCGGGCGATCCGGCGTCTGACCCCGGCCAGCACGCGGTCACCCGTCTCGGTGCGGAACACCAGCCTCGTACGGCGGTCGGCGACGTCGGGCCGGACCTCGACGTGGCCGGTGGTCTCGAGCCCGCGGACGAACTGGCCGCAGCCCTGCTTGGTCATGCCGAGCGCCACGGCAAGCTCGGTGATCGAGATCCCGCCGGCGGGGACGTTGTCGAGCAGCCGGAAGTGCGAGATCCGCAGGCCGTCCCGGTCCTCGGCGTACAGGGACTCGCGGATCTTGCTGGCCAGGTGGCCGCTCAGCTCGGCGATGTGCCTGCGCCGAGGGGCGATCTCCGCGATCTTGGATTCACCCTTGACGACGGTCATAAAGCAACTTTACCTTATCTCCATGACAGGAAAGCTGCTTTCCCTTCAGCCTGATGAGGCAGTCGTGCCCCACGACCGAACGGTGCTCGGCCCGGCCGATGTGAGCGATGCCGAGCTGGCCGCCATGGTCGCCGACCACTTCGGCGCTCCGGCGGCCGAGCTGCTCGAGAGCAGTGCCGAGGTGATGCCCTACGACATCGAGGCGATCACCACCGGCGGCCGCTACTGGGTGGGCGGCAGCGCGCTCGTCGACGGTGCGCCGCGCGACTTCACCTTCTTCGTCAAGGTTGTGCACAGCTTCGCCCGCTCGCCGCTGTTCCAGCTCGTGCCCGACCAGTTCAGGGAGTGGGCCGCCTCGTCGGTGCCGTGGCGCAACGAGCCGATGGCCTACAGCTCGGACCTCGGCGACCGGCTGCCCGCCGGCCTGTCGATGCCGCGCGCGCTCGCCGTGCGCGAGCTCGACAGCGAGTCGGCCGTGCTCTGGCTCGAGCGGGTCGACCACCTGGACCCGACATGGACCCTCGACCGTTACGCCGAGGCGGCCCACCTGATGGGCCGCTTCGCCGCCAACCCGCGGGTGCACGAGCTGGCCCGGGCCACGGGCACCGCTCAGCAGCGGCTGCGCGCCTACGTCGAGGGCCGGGTCCGGCACAACGTGCTGCCGGTGCTGCGCGACGAGGCGACCTGGTCACACCCGCTCGTGGCGGGACGGTACGACGACGTGCGAGAGCCCCTGTTGGCCCACGCCGACCGGCTGTCCGACATCGTCGAGGAGCTGTTCGCACTGCCCGTGGCCGCCGGGCACGGCGACGCCTGCAGCCGCAACCTGCTGGTCCCGCGCGAGCGACCCGGGTTCGTGCTCATCGACTACGGGTTCTGGGGCGAGTTGTCGATCGGCTTCGACCTGTCGCAGCTGCTGCTGGGCGAGGTCTTCCCCGGAGAGCGGCCCGCCACCGACCTGCCGTCGCTGGAGGCCGCCTGCTTCCCGGCGTACATCGAGGGGCTGCGCGCCGAGGGCTGCGACGTGCCCGTGGAGCAGGTGCGCCGGGCCCACGCGTTGGCCATCCTGCTGTTCTCGGGCATCTCCGCGTTGCCCATCGAGCACCTGCACGAGGAGCCCACCGACGAGCTGTACCGCATCTCGGCCGAGCGCGCCTTCGCCGCCCGCTGGATCCTCGACCTGGTCGCCGAGACCCGCTGACCCGATCGCCGTCGGCGCTGCTGACGGACGAAAGCTGCTGCCGCGCAAGGGCGCGCCAGTCGTGGCCCGGGTACACGGTGCACGATAGGTTCTGGGTTCGCCCGGGCGACCCCAAGGACCCTTTCAGATGAGTGCTGCCACACAGGTGCGTCAACGGTTGGCTCGGGTCGACCCCGCGCTGCCCCTGCTGGGTCTGGTGTCGCTGGTCACCTTCGTGCTGCACGGCTTCTCCGGCGCTCTGGGGCGCGACCCCGGCGTCTACGCCTACGCGGGTCAGCAGGTCGCCGACGGTGTCCCGGCCTATGTCGGCATCCTCAACCGGGCCGGACCGCTCGCTCATCTGATCCCCGCGATCGGCGTGGGTGTTGCACGAGTCACCGGCCACGATGACCTGCTGGGCACTCGCGTTCTCTACATGCTCATCTCGGTGGGCTGTGTCTGCCTTGCCTATCTGGCCGCTCGCGACCTGTTCGCGTCGCGGATCGCGGGGGTGTCGTCGGCGACCGCACTGCTCAGCTTTGCCGGGTTCATCACCTACGCGACGTACGGCCCGCGCGAGAAGACGCCCATGATGCTCTTCTTGCTCTACGCCTTCTGGGCTCTGACCAAGAAGCGCTGGCTCACGGCCGGCCTGTTCGTCGGCCTCGCCACACTCGTGCTGCAGATCGCCTTCTTCGTCGGCGCGCCGATGCTGGCGGTCGCGGTCCTCACCGCCGAGCCGGGCCGTCGGCTCCGGGCCACCGCAAGGATGATCGTGGGCGGCCTGCTCTCCGCGGTCGCATGTCTCGTGTACTTCGTCGCCGTGGGGGCCGTGCACGTGGCCGTCGACGCGTTCGTGGTGATCAACTCGCGCTACACGACTGCGACCACGTTCACCTCGCACCTCTCCACACACGTCGCCGACCTCCGCAAGGGGTACGGCTTCTCGCTACTGGTCCTCGTCGTGGGGCTCGCGGCGTTGATCGCCCTTGCCTTGCCGGCACTGCGCAGCTCGAGCCGCCGCAACGATCCGTCTGTGGTCCTCGTGGCTGCCTTCGCCGTGGGTTGCCTCGGCGGCCTGTTGTGGACGCTGCACGACTTCGACAACTGGCCCGACGTCTTCCCACTGCTGCCGCTGGCCGCGATCGGCATGGGTGGGCTGGTCAAAACCCTCGCTGCGCGACTGACCCGCCCGCTCGCCCTCGGCATCACGGCGGCCTGGCTCGTCGTCAGCATGGCCCTCGCCGTGACGTTCAGCGTCGCCCACCGCAACCACATGCTGGTTCACCAGCGGCACTCGGTCGTCGCCGTGCTCGCCCAGCTCCCGGGCAACGCCACCATTCTCTCCTTGCGCGCCCCCCAGGCCCTGGTCCTGTCGGGCCGGACCAATCCGACGCGCTACCAGATGTTCAGCAGCGGGCTGAACCGCTACGTCGACGACACCTATCCGGGGGGTCTTGCCGGCTTCGGCAGGTGGATCGGGCGCCAACGACCGACGCTCATCGCAGTGGGCGTGCCGAAGCAGCCGTGGATGGGCCCGCTGCTGAGCACCGACTACCGGCGCATCGGTTCGGTCAAAGGCTGGATCTGGTTCGCCGACAAGTCCCTGGGACCGAGCACTCTTGCAGCGCTTCGGCACGCGAGCGCACACCCACGCGCCGTGATCCACGGCCACTAGCCAGCCGCCGCCTCGGTCACAGCCTCCGGTCCGCCAGCACCGGGAACTTCTCGCGCGTCTCCTGCACCCGACCGAGGTCGATGTCGGAGACCAGAACCTCCTCGTCGGTGCCGGCCTCGGCGAGCACCTCGCCCCACGGGTCGACGACGATCGAGTGACCGGCCTGCGGGACACCCCCGTGGGTCCCGGCCGTGTTGCAGGCGATCACATACATCTGGTTCTCGACCGCACGGGCCCGGGCTAGCAACCGCCAGTGCTCGGTACGCCGGGCCGGCCACGCGGCCGGCAGCAGCAGCACCTGGGTCCCTGCGTCGAGAAGAGACCGGAACAGCTCGGGAAAGCGCAGGTCGTAGCACGTGGCCAGGCCGAGCCCCTCGTGCACGACGACCTTGCGCCCCGCCGTCATCAGCTTGGGCTCGCCCTCGCTGAAGCCGAACAGATGGATCTTGCGGTACGTCGCGAGGACCTCGCCGTCGGCACCGAGCAGCACCGAGGTGTTGAACAGCTGACCGGCCTCGTCGCGCTCGACGAAGGACCCGGCATGCACGACGGCACGGAGGTCGTGCACCGCCGGTCGCAGCGCACCGAGCGTCGGGCCGTCCAGGGCCTCCGCCTGCGACTCCCACCGGCCGTAGGAGAATCCGCCCTGCGGCCACAGCTCCGGCAGCACGACGAGGTCGGCCCCCGACTGCTCGCGAAGCAGGGACGCGACGCGCTGGCGCCGTACGTCGATCGGCTCGGTGTCGTCGTAAGCCAGCTGGACCACGTGCACGCGCATGCGCGTCAGCCTCGCACGTCCGCCGTGACAGGCATGGCCCTCACCACAGCAGCGCGGTCGCCGGGTCCTCGAGCACGCGCGCGATGTCGGAGAGGAACATCGAGCCGAGCCGGCCGTCGATCAGCCGGTGGTCGAACGACACGGCCAGCTGGGTCACCTGGCGGACGGCGAGCTCGCCGTCGTGCACCCACGGCATCGGGCGGACCTGGCCGAAGCACAGGATCGCCGACTCTCCCGGGTTGATGATCGGTGTGCCGGAGTCGACGCCGAACACACCGACGTTGGTAATCGTCATCGTCCCACCCGCCATCTCCGCCGGCTGGGTCCGCCCGGCGCGGGCGGTCTCTGTCAGCCCGCCGAGTGCCTCAGCGAGCTCGCGCAGCGACATCCGGTCGGCATCCTTGATGTTCGGCACGACCAAACCGCGCGGGGTCGCCGCCGCGATGCCGAGGTTGACGTAGTGCTTGACGACGATCTCCTGCGCGCCCTCGTCCCAGGACGCGTTCACCTCGGGGTTGCGCTTGATGGCCAGCAGCAGCGCCTTCATCACGACGAGCAGCGGGCTGACCTTGACGTCGCGGAACTCGCGGTCGGTGCGCAACCGGTCGACCATCTCCATGGTGCGGGTGACGTCGACCTGCACCCACTCCGTCACGTGCGGCGCGGTGAACGCCGAGCCGACCATGGCCTGCGCGGTCATCCTGCGCACGCCCTTGACCGGGATCCGGGTCTCCCGGTTGCCGTCGGCGACCCAGGTCGGGGCGGGCGCGACGGTGGACGACCCGTTGGCCGCCGCCTCGACGTCCTCGCGGGTCACCGTGGCGCCGGGCCCGCTCGGGGTGAGCGCCGAGATGTCGACACCCAGGTCCTTCGCCAGCTTGCGCACCGGCGGCTTGGCGAGGGCTCCCGGGGCGCCGGACGCCGGTGCCTCCGGCTGCTCAACGGCAGCAGGTGCCGTATCCTCGACCGCCGGCTCGGCCACCGGCGCCGGCTCGACCGCCACGGCACCCTGGACCGCACGCTGGGCCGTCTCGGCGGAGGTCGACCCAGGAGCAGCCGCTCCCTGCTTGCGCGGGCGGCGGGCGGCGCTCGTCGTTCGCGGGCCGTAGCCGACGAGGACCGACGTGCGACCACCGGGCGCGGCCCCGCCGATCAGGCCGGCCTCGACGGCCTCGTCCTCGCCGGGCTGGTCGCCTTCCTCTGCAGGCAGCGGAGGCGCCACGTCGTCGCGCGGTGGCGCGGGCGCCTCGGCTGCGCTGCCGTCGTCGACGGTGATGATCGGGGTGCCGACGTCGACGGTGGTGCCCTCCTCGACGAGCAGCTCACCGATGACACCGGCGAACGGCGAGGGGAGCTCGACCAGCGACTTCGCGGTCTCGATCTCCACGACGATCTCGTTGACCTTGACCGTGTCGCCGGGCTTGACCTTCCACGACACGATCTCGGCCTCGGTCAGACCCTCACCGACGTCGGGCAGACGGAACTGCTTCATGGCAACCCCTAGAAGGCGAGAGAACGGTCGACGGCGTCGAGGATGCGGTCGAGGTCGGGCAGGTAGTCCTCCTCGACGCGGCTCGGCGGGTACGGCGTGTCGAACCCGCCCACCCGCATCACCGGCGCCTCGAGCGAGTAGAAGCACTCCTCCGTCACCCGGGCCGCGACCTCGGCGCCCATGCCGAGGAACACCGGCGCCTCGTGCACCACGACGAGCCGGCCGGTCCGGCGGACCGACTCGCGCAGCGTCGGCATGTCGAGCGGCGAGAGCGAGCGCAGGTCCACGACCTCCAGCGACTTGCCCTCCTCGTCGGCAGCGGTGGCCGCCTCGAGCGCGGTCTTGACCATCGGACCGTACGCCGCGATGGTGACGTCGTTGCCCTCGCGCATCACCCGGGCCCGGTGCAACGGTGTCGCCGCCTCGAGGGTGAGCGACTCGTCGAGGTCCGCCTTCTCCCAGTAGCGCCGCTTGGGCTCGTAGAAGACGACCGGGTCGTCTGAGGCGATCGCCTGCTGGACCATGAAGTAGGCGTCGACCGGGTTCGAGCAGGCGACAACACGCAGCCCGGCAGTGTGTGCGAAGTAGGCCTCGTTTGACTCGCTGTGGTGCTCGACCGCCCCGATGCCCCCGCCCACCGGGATCCGGATCACGACCGGCAGCGCGACCTTGCCCAGAGCGCGGGCGCGCATCTTGGCGAGCTGGCTCACGATCTGGTCGAACGCCGGGTAGACGAAGCCGTCGAACTGGATCTCGCAGACCGGACGGTAACCGCGCAGGGCCAGGCCGATCGCGGTGCCGACGATCCCCGACTCGGCGAGCGGGGTGTCGATGATGCGGTCCTCACCGAAGTCCTTCTGCAGCCCGTCCGTGACCCGGAAGACCCCGCCCAGCTTGCCGACGTCCTCGCCCATGACGAGCACCTTCGGGTCGGCCTCCATCGCCTTGCGCAGCCCCATGTTGACGCCCTTGGCCAGGGTGATCTGGGTCATGCCTCGCTCCCCTCGAACGTGTCGAGGTAGGCCGCGAACTGCTCGCGCTCCTCGTCGATGAGCGGATGGGCATCGGCGTACACGTGGTCGAAGATGGACAGCGGGCCCGGGTCCGCCATGTCGAGGCAGCCCTTGCGGACACGCGCGGCGAGGTCGTCCGACTCAGCTTCGAGCGTCTCGAAGAAGGCCTGGTCGGCCAGCCCGTTGCGCGACAGGTGAGCCTTCACCCGCTCGATCGGGTCCTTCAGCTTCCACGACTCGAGGTCGTCGTTGAGCCGGTAGCGCGTCGGGTCGTCGGACGTCGTGTGCGCGCCCATCCGGTAGGTGAAGGCCTCGATCAGCGTCGGGCCGTTGCCCTCGCGCGCGCTCTGCAGTGCCGCGCGGGTGACCGCGAGCACCGCGAGCACGTCGTTGCCGTCGACCCGTACGCCGGGGAAACCGAAGCCGGCCGCGCGCTGGTAGAGCGGGATCCGGCTCTGCTTGTCGATCGGCTCCGAGATGGCCCACTGGTTGTTCTGGCAGAAGAACACGACCGGGGCGTTGAAGACGCTGGCGAAGGTGAACGCCTCGTTGACATCGCCCTGGCTGGACGCCCCGTCGCCGAAGTAGGCGATGACGGCGCCGTCACTGCCGTCCTTCTGCAACCCCATGGCGTATCCGGTGGCGTGCAAGGTCTGCGCGCCGATGACGCTCGTGTACAGGTGGAAGTTCTTCTCGTTCGGGTCCCATCCACCGTGGTTGACGCCGCGGAAGAGCCCGAGCAGGTTGAGCGGGTCGACGCCGCGGCACCAGGCGACCCCGTGCTCGCGGTAGGTCGGGAATGCGTAGTCCTGTGCGGCCATCGCCCGACCGGACCCGACCTGCGCCGCCTCCTGGCCGAGCAGGCTGGCCCAGATGCCCAGCTCGCCCTGTCGTTGCAGAGCGGTCGCCTCGGTGTCGACCCGCCGGACGAGCACCAGGTCGCGGTAGAGGGCACGCAGCTCCTCGGCGCCGATGTCGAGCGAGAAGTCAGGGTGCTCGACCCGCTCGCCTTCCGGCGTCAGCAGCTGGACCAGCTGCGCGGCGCCGGCGTCTGGCATCGGCCGGACCACCGCAGGGGGCGCCGGAGGACCTGAACTCTGGCTCACACGCACTCCTCATCGCGTCGACGGGGACGGGATCGCCGTCACCCGGCTTGTACCCAATCGCCGCGCCACGGGTCACGTGGGCGGCGATGCGAGGTCCACTCCCGGCAACGGGAGATCCGCGCCAAGGTTAGCGTC
>JAVEDG010000086.1 GCA_030841245.1 Actinomycetota bacterium | reverse complement strand
TCGCTCGCGCCGAGACATCGCGCGGCCACCATCAGCCGCTCGAACCGGAACCACTCGTGGGCGAAGGTCATGCCGTCGCCCTCTGCACCGACCCGGTGCGACTCCGGCACCCGCACTTCCTCGAAGGCGACGACCGGATGGTGGTGGCCGATGGTGTGCGTGTACGCCGGGGTGCGGACCACTCGCACGCCGGGCGACGGCAGGTCGACTATGAACATCGCGTGCTCGCCGGCATGTGCGCCGCCGACCAGCTGCGCCTGGAAGAACGCGTACGTCGCCTCGTTGAACGACGTGACGTGCCACTTCACGCCGTCGAGCACGTAGTCGTCGCCGTCGCGTCGCGCTGTCGACTCCAGTTCGGAGATGTCGGAGCCGGCATGCTCCTCGGTGATGGCGTAGCACTCGACGGCCGTCCCGCGCGCCGCCGGCTGCAGCCAACGCTCCCGCTGGTACGCCGTCGCGACCCCAACCAACCAGGCCGGTGGTGTGTGCATGCACCAGGCGAGGGCGTTGGTGGCGCGGCCGCCCTGCTCCTGGACCAGGACCTGCTGAAGCGTGCTCAGGCCCTGGCCGCCGACGTCGAGCGGGAGGTTGGTGGCGTAGAGACCGAGCTCGATCGCGCGCTTCTGGTGCTCGGCGGCCAGACCAGCCGGCAGCTCCCCGCCGGCCAGCTCGACCTCTTCCTCCAGCGGGATCAGCTCGTCGACGAACGCGCGGGCCCGGGCTCGCACCTCGAGGTCTGCCGGGGACAGTCCATACATGCCGGGCTCCTCGCTTGACTGACTGTTCAGTCTATGCCAGCGTCGGCCGCGTGGTCATCCGAGTGAGCGGATCGGCCGATGCGGTGGTCGTCGGCGGCGGCACGATCGGCGCCTGGTGCGCCTGGTTCCTCGAGCGAGCGGGGCTGGACCGGGTCGTCCTGCTCGAAGCGGGGACGCTGGGCTCCGGAGCCAGCAGCCGAGCGGCCGGCATGGTACGTGCGCAAGGCGGCACCGAGCACGCCGTACGGCTCGGGATGTGGTCGCGGGACTTCTACGCCGGGCAGCAGGCCGAGCTGGGCATCGACTCGGGATTCGTGGCGCAGGGCTACGTGATGCCGTGCTTCACCGACACCGAGGTGGCTGCCGCGCGGGAGCGGATCGCGATGCAGCAGTCGGTCGGGCTCGAGGTCCGCTGGCTCGAGCCGGGCGAGGTCGACGAGCTCAACCCGGCCATGGCGCCTGGGCTGACCCTCGGCGCGTCGTACGCGCCCGGTGACGGGTACATCGACCCGCCGCGCAACGTGCTCGCCTACACCGCGGCGCTGTTCACCAGCGGGGTCGAGGTGTACGAACGCACCGAGTTCACCGGGCTGACGACGAGCGGCGGTCGGGTCACCGGCGTCCAGACCTCGGCCGGGGCGGTGGACTCGCCGCTGGTCGTGCTGACCGGCGGACCACAGCTGGCCGCGGTCGGCCGCGCCGCCGGGGTGCGGATCCCGGCCGGCGGCGCTCGGCACCAGGTGGTCGTCACCGAGGCGCACCCGGACCTCGCACCCGAGCGGCTGCCGATGGTGTTCGACCTGGCCTCCGGCATCTACTGGCGCCCCGAGGAGGGCGGGATGCTCTGGGGGATGAGCAACCCCGAGGAGCAGCCGGGTGTGGCCACCGAGTTCGACTCGTCCTACTTCGCCTCGATGCGCGAGCGTGTCGCCGAGCTGGTGCCGGTGACCGCGTCCCTGGGGCTGCGCAAGTCGTGGGCCGCGACGATCGACTACACGCCGGACCACCTGCCGATCCTCGGCCCGGCGATCGGCGCGGACGGGCCGATCGATGGCGTGACCGTGGTCGCCGCCGGAGGCCACGGGATGATGTGGGGGCCGGCCGTGTCCCGTGCCGCAGCCGACCTCGCCCTGACCGGCAAGACCGACGTCGTGGACACCACCGACCTGGGTCTGGACCGTTTCGACGAGCAGGGCCTCAGCCGGCTCGCGCCCGACCCGATCGCCCTGCCGTTCCCCGAGAGGACCTGACATGCCGGTTGCCCTGACGCCACACCTGAGCGGCGCAGCGGAGCGCTCCGATCTGGAGGACTGGGGCCTGCTGGAGGAGGCCACCGGGCCCGACATGAAGACGTCGGGGGTCACCCTCTGGGAGGACGGAGACGCGTCGGCAGGGGTCTGGGAATGTACGCCGGGCCCGTCCCGCTGGCTGCTCGAGACTCACGAGGTCATTCACCTGGTCACCGGCCGGATGACCGTCACACCCGACGGCGGTGAGCCGACCGAGATCGCGGCCGGCGACGTCGCCGTCTTCCCGCGTGGGTGGTCGGGCACCTGGGACATCCACGAGACCCTGCGCAAGGTCTACGCGATCTTCTGAGGGCACCGAGTGGCGCAAGGTGGCTGACTCCCGGGCCGGATCCCGGCCACCTTCCGCCACTGGATCTGGGCGGGCGACCAGTTCGCGCCACTCGACTCGATCGCTTGCTTCGCACCCAACGTCCGGGAGTCCATCCTCGCCGCCACCCGCGCGGACCTCACGCAGACGGCGATCTGCTCACG
>JAVEDG010000076.1 GCA_030841245.1 Actinomycetota bacterium | reverse complement strand
CAGCAACCCGGACGGATCGGGTCTGACCATCCTGACCATCCCCGGGCTGCCGGCCTTCCTCGACGTGGGGCCGTGCATCTGGGACGTCAGCGGGACACGGACCCTGTGCAGCGTCAGGAACTTCACGACCGGCGACCCGTCGTACGACGGCATCTACAGCGTCGCGGCAGACGGGACCGACCCGGTGCGGCTCACGGTCGACCCCTATCCCCCGTCAGGGGAGCTCGGCGGTGGAGACATCGTCGGGGACGTGTCGCCGGACGGGACCCGGTTCACTTTCGTGCGGACCCGCCAGGAGCAGCCGGTCGCTCGCCGTCACGAGCAGAGCGGCGCACTGTTCGTCGAGAACCTCGACGGCACCGGGCTGCGGCGGCTCACGCCATACGGCCTGCCGAACTCCCACGACGAGACCGCCGTGAGCTGGTCGCCGGACGGGTCGCGGATCCTCTTCGGCAGCGAGCTGGGCAGCCTGTTCACGATCCGGCCGAGCGGCACCAACCTGACCAACCTGCCGCTCCGTGGCGCGGGGTCGGTGTACTTCGCCCGCGAGCCGGGCTGGTCACCGGACGGGACGCGGATCGTGCTGTGGCTCAACCTGGGCACGGCCGGGCAGCCCGACCTCTACACGATCTCGGCAGGTGGCCGTGACCTCCAGCGGGTCACGACGTCGGGCGAGGTCGAGTTCCCGAACTGGGGTCCCGCCGCATAGCGCCCGAGCCTGGAAAGTGCACATTCCTGCGCTTTTCGCGTTCAGATCTTGCTCAGGTGGGAACCAATCGCCGACGAGGAGGCGGTGCCCATGTCCACCACACCGACCGATGAAGCACCTCAGGGCGTGCTCGCGGATCTGGACTCGCAAGGGACGACGTCGTTCTACTGGTACCTCGCAGTGCTGTCCTGCATCGGCGGGTTCCTGTTCGGCTACGACACCGCCGTCATCGGCTCGGTGCTCGACTTCATCCCCTACCACCTGTCGAACTTCTGGACCGGCTACCTGGTCGCCGGCGCATCGCTCGGTGCGGCCGTCGGCGCCTTGGCTGCCGGTCCGCTGACCGACAAGTTCGGGCGCAAGTCTCTGCTGATCGTCGACGCGGCCATCTACGCCGTCGGCGCGCTACTGTCCGCGGTCGCGCCCAACGCGTGGGTCCTCATCTTCGCGCGCACACTGATCGGTCTCGCGGTCGGCGCCGACTCGGCCATCGCCACGGCGTACATCGCGGAGTTCGCGCCGAAGGCGCGCCGGGGCGCCCTGATGATCATGCAGCAGTGGATGATCACGGTCGGAATCCTGGTCTCCTACATCGCGGCCCTCGTGGTCTTCAAGGTGGCGCCCGGCGCGGCCACGGGCGCCGACTGGCGGATCATCCTCGGGCTCGGAGCGGTCCCCGCGGTCATCGCGCTGGCGTTGCGGACCAGGATGCCCGAGTCGCCCCGCTGGCTGATGCTCAACGAGCGCTACGCCGACACCGCGGAGGCGTTCGACAAGTTGGGCATGCGCGTCACCGAGGACCAGGTGCGCGAGACTGCAGCGCAGCTGAAGGAGACCGAGCGCAAGCTGGCCCGCAAGTCGCTGTGGACGCCCGGCGTGAAGCGGGCGCTTTTCGTGGTGGGGATGTTCTTCGTCTTCCAGCAGATCACCGGCATCAACATCCCGTTCTACTACGGGCCGCAGCTGCTCGGCACCTACTTCCAGAGTGGCAAGTCCGCCGTGGACGCTGCCGTCGCAGGAGTCGAGGCCGCGTCGATCCTGGGTGTGGTCAACGTGATCGCGACGTACTTCGCGTTCCGCTTCATCGACCAGGTCGGCCGGCGCAAGCTCGCCATCGGCGGCTACATCGGCATGGCGATCTTCATCCTGGTCGCGTCCTGGGGCGTCGCGAACCTCACCGGTCTTCCCCGCGTCTGGGTCGTCATGATCGGCTTCTCGTTCTTCATCTCGTCCTTCGCCATCGGCGTCGGCGGCACCGGCTGGCTGATCCAGGGCGAGGTTTTCCCGACCGCCGTGCGCGGAAGGGCCGCGGCGACCTGCGCGAGCGTGGACTGGCTGGCCAACTTCGTGATCGTGCAGTGGTTCCCGACGCTCAACTCGCACTTCGGGCTGGCCAAGGTGATGGTGCTGTTCGCGGTGCTCGCCGTTCTGGCCATCGCCTTCGTGTGGAAGTTCCTGCCCGAAACCAAGGGCGTGGCGCTCGAAGAGGTCAACGCCGTCTTCGAGAAGCAAGCCGTGCGCTCACCGGTGAGCGGCAGCGGTTAGCCACGGCGGGGTCCTGACAGCTGGGGTTACCGCGGGCCACCTGACCAGCCGGGCGGGTGGCCCGCGGTTTGCCGATTGGGACGTTGGGACACGACACGCCGGGCGTCGTACGGCGTGTCTTTGTCCCGACGTGCCAAAGGATCGTTGGGGCCGGCCGGGAACGGTGCGGCGCTGGGTGGTACCGGTCGCTACGCCCCGCGTAGGCGAACGGCAGGCGACACAGCAGCTCGGACGTGGCGGCGGGTGGGGCCGATCAGGCCCTCCCGGCGCGCCACCCGCGCGGCGGCCCAGAACGTGACGGTGGTCGCGGTAAGGGTCATGCCGAGGACACTGCCGCTCTTGACCGCGACGAACGTCGTGAGTGACTCCGACTGGAGCAGGAAGAGCGTCAGGCCGGCCTTGGCGAGACAGACGAACGCCCACATCAGGGTCAGCCGCCAGAACAGCTGCTGCACTCGCGGTCGCTTGGCGATGCCCTCTGCCATCGGGTAGAAGTCGCCGGCGACACGCGCCACGATGGGGCGGGCCGACGCGAGTGAGCCCAGGAACAGGCTGGCCACGACGATGTCGGTGACGACCGGCTGCAGGAAGTAGACGAAGGTGCCGCCACTCGCGAACGCGAACGCGGTCTTGAGCGTCAGCCCGATCACGGCGAGCACCAGCAGACCGGAGACCCGGCGGCGGGTCGCCATCCGCCAGGTCATAGCCCCGTAGCACCAGACCAGCGCAGCCACGAACGCAGCCCACACGCTGACCGTCACCAGGCAGGCGTAGAACAGGGCGGCTGGGATCACGTTGGCGACCAGCAGGCTCAGCAGCAGACGGCCGATGATCGCCCGAACCCGCGGCGGCGCGATCTCTGACGTCGAGTCTCCCGCGTCGGTCTGCCGCTCGATCGCTGACTTCGACCGGCCCGGCGCTGCCCGCTCGATGGTGCTCGGCTCGGCCACGAGCGTCACCGCGGCACGGCTCTTCGCAGGCTGTCGATGGGGACGCGTAGGTCGGGACGCCGACAATCCGTCGGTTTCTGGGATTTCCGCTGACCTGGCACTGCAAGGCCTCCGTCGCACAAGGACGGTCCGGCCCGTGGCGGTCGAACGTAACTCCCATTCTCCCACGATTGGGACCTCGGCACACCTCTGGCCGCAGGTGGATCTGTGGTGACGGCTCTTGTGGGAGCCGTCTGAGCGTGCGCGGGGCCGCTACGGTGGCGACGGTGAGTCCGAAGGGGGCACGAACAGCGGTCGGACCAGTGAGATCAGGCGGGCGGCCGACGAAGGCCGGCGGGCGGGAACCGCTGTCCACCCATGAGATCGGCCCCATGCGGCTTCTGGGGCGGTGTGGTGGCAGGCTGGCCCCATGTCCGAGCCAGCGTTCACCGGCCACAGCGGGGCGCACGTCGACTCGTTCGCACCCGATCACGGTTGGTTGGCCGAGATCCGGTTCGAGGACGGGACCGTCGCCCACGTCCCTTTGATCGGCTGGGCCGTCGTGCAGGGCACCATCGAACCCGCCGTGCTGCTCGAGGGCCGGCAGCCCGCGCTGCGGCTCGACCTTGCCGCGATGGGTGCCGAGCTGGTCCGGCTCACCGACCGCAAGACGGACTTCGGCTGGCAGTGAGGACGCCAGAGACCCGCCGACCAGCGGCTGATCCGGGTCATCTGCGCCATGTCCGGTCTGCCAGGCAGTGACGACCATGGCGGACATGCGCAGCAGCACCGTGGTCATCGGAGCCGGCGCGGCAGGCCTCGCGGTCAGCCGGGCCCTCGCGGACGCCGCGGTGGACCACGTCGTGCTGGAGCGGCGCGGCGTCGCCGACACCTGGCGCAACCAGCGGTGGGACAGCTTCCGGCTCAACACACCGGGCTGGATGAACACCATGCTCGGGCCGGTCGAGCCGCACTCCTTCTCCCACCGCGACGAGGTGGTCCGGCTGCTCGAGAAGCAAGCCGTCGGCCTGCCGGTGCAGACCGGTGTCCCGGTCACGTCACTCGACCGGGACGGGCCGGACTTCGTCGTACGGACACCGGACGGGCAGATCCGCGCGGCAACCGTGGTCGTCGCGAGCGGCGGCCAGAACGTCGCTCTGCGCCCTGACCTTGCCGCGGCGTTGACGTCGCGCGTCACCCAGCTCGACGCGGCCGACTACCGGTCAGCAGACCAGCTGCCCGACGGCGCGGTCCTTGTCGTCGGAGGCGCGCAGTCGGGATCGCAGATCGCCGAGGACCTGGCAGTCGCCGGACGGGAGGTCTACTTCTCGACGAGCCGGGTCGGGCGGTACCCGTGGATCTATCGGGGGCGGGAGCTCCTGGCCTGGCTGGACGACGTCGGGTTCTGGGACCAGCGGGTCAGCGACCTGGCGCACCCGGAGGACGCGCGCGCCGCGTTCCCCGTCGTCGCCTCGGGCGGTCGCGACCTCGACCTGCGGATACTTGCCGGGCTCGGTGTCCAGCTGCTGGGTCGCCTCGAGCGGGCGGACGGCGAGGCGCTCAGCTTCGCCGGGTCGGTCGCCGAGCACGCGGCGTACGCCGACCAGGTGGCCGCCCGGCTGCAGGGCATGGCGGACGACCTCATCGCGTCCCGCGCGATCGACGCCCGGGAGCCGGAGCCCGCCGACCTGTCGCCGGTGCCGGAGGCGCGCATCGATGCGCTGGACCTCGGCGCGGCCGGCATCAGCGCGGTCATCTGGTGCACCGGGTTCACCGGTGACCTGTCCTGGGTGCGGCTGCCGATCGGGCTCGACCGCGGCTGGCCGCAGCACGACGGTTGCGCCTCGCCGATCCCCGGGCTCTGGTACGCCGGGTTCGTCTGGCTGACCCGGCGGCGGTCGGGCATCTTGCACGGGTTCCCGCTCGACGCCGCCGAGATCGCCCACGGCGTCGTCCGCCACCTCGCCTGAACCGCCGATTGCCTGGCGCACCGGGTTGGACAGGTCCTGCATGATCAACGGCAACGAGTTGGCCAGGTGAGGTGCTGAGGGGTGAGGTGCGTGTCAGTGGGGAACGCCGACGGACGGGAGGCCACATCGGCTGAAGAATCGATCCGGCTCGGGCTTGGCGCTGACCCGACGCCAAGGGTTACCGAAGAAGTTCTCCGGGGAGACCGCGCCGTCGACCTTGCTCAGCTGCAGCGTGTCGCGGTAGAGCGACCAGTGGTAGTCGAACAGCTCGCCCGGCTTGTTCGTGGCGTTGGTCGGGGCGATCCCGCCACCGTCGATCACCCGCCACTCGACCTGGTCCCCGGACACCACCCAGGTGCCGTAGGCCCAGGTGCACGCCGGTCCGTTGCGCTGCGTGAACGCGAACCGTTCGCGGTCGACGACGAACACCCAGTCGCCGGAGTTCTCCGGCGCATCGGACAGATCACCCTTGGGTGCCCCTGCAGCCTGCACGTCGGCGGCCGTCTCGCTCATCGTCCAGGTCCCGTCGAGGGGACCGGGCTTCCCTGCTGCCGCTGCGTGTGCCGGAAGGTCGGGCGCGATGCCGTCGCACGACGGCACCTCCTCTGCATCGGCCGAGATCGCCACGTCGGCGCGCATCTGCTCGATGCGAGCGAGATAGTCCGTCGTCGCACGGTCCTGCGAGAGCCAGGCCAGGACCGGCTTCGCGGCCTCGCGCAACGCCGAGACCTGGGCGTCGCTCGCCGTCGCGAAGCGAATGGCACCACGCCGGCACAGAATGCCCGTGCTGTTGTGCTCGTCGGTCTCCTGGTGCAGCAGCGACTCGTCGAGCGACATCCGCGCCGCGCGCCGCAACACGTCCTGCTGTGCCGACGGCAGCCTGGCGAACATCTTGGTGTTCGCGACCACGGTGATCGGTCGCGGCCACAGGCTGACGTTGCCCGTGATGACGTGCGCCACGCGGTCGTAGCGGTTCCCGCTGATGCTGTCGACCTGCTGCTCGATCCCGTCGAAGCCGTTGATAGGGCTGCCGAAGAACGGCGAGGGCTCGCTGCGGGCACCGAGGGCGCTGAAGAATCGAGCGGCCACTACCGACTTGCTGATGCCTATCGTTGCCCCGCGGTAGTCGTCGGGTCCGAGCAGGGTCCGAGAGATACCAACCGGCTTGCGCATCGGTCCGGGCAGGATGCCGAGCCCGGTCAGCCCGAGCGGCGACACGCTCGCGAGCATCTTCGAGGGCAGGTCCCCGGCGAGCACCTGACGCTCGAGTGCATAGCTGTCGACCGTCATGGGCGCCAGCAGCGCATCGAAGCTGTGCACGCCGATGCCCGACCAGGCACGGGCGGGCACGAATGCCAGCGTGACATGGCGGGTGCGCACGTAGCGGATCTCGTCCGCCTCGCCGCCGACGTCGTTGACGTGCCACTGGTTCTTCAGCCGTAGCTTCAAGGTCCCGTGCGAGAGGCGCAGCACCGCGTCGACGAAGGGCTCCATCTCGAAGGGGTTCAGGTTGGTCACCGCTGTGATCGTGACCACGTGCGGATCGGGCTCGTTGCCGGCGCGGTCGACAGCCGCACCGCAGCCGGTCAGGGACAATGTCACGGCCACGGTCACAGCCGTTGCGGCGAATCTGATCACCGCGCACCTCCTCCGTCGGTCTTCGAGGCTAAGAGAGCGTGTCCGACCCGACGTCGGGTCCAGCCCTGACCGATCCGTCCGCGTCATGCGGGTCAGCCCCCTCATGCCGACCGCAGGTGGGCCAGGACGGCCAGCACGCGGCGGTGGTCGTCGGTGGACTCGGTCAGGCCGAGCTTGGTGAAGATGTGTTTGACGTGCGCCTCGACGGTCTTGGGGCTGAGGAAGAGCCGCTCGCTTATGGCCCCGTTCGACCGGCCCTCGGCCATCAGCCCCAGCACTTCCCGCTCGCGCTTGGTCAGCCCGGCCAGGGGTTCACTCGTCGTACGACGTGCCAGCAGCCGCGCCACGATGGTGGGGTCCAGCACGCACTCGCCCGCGTCCACCCGCTGCAGGGCATCCACGAGAACCGCGACGTCGGACACCCGGTCCTTGAGGAGGTACCCGGTCCCGCCGGGATGTCCTTCGAGCAGGCGCATCGCGTAGCGCGACTCGACGAAGTGCGAAAGGACGAGCACACCGGTGTCCGGCTGCCGCTCGCGTATCTCTTGAGCCGCGACGAGCCCCTCGTCGGTGTGGGTCGGTGGCATCCGGATGTCGATGATGGCTACATCCGGTACGGCGGCTGCAACCGCGGACCGCAGCGCATCCGCGTCGGCCACCGCCGCGCACACCTCGAAACCGCGGTCGGTGAGCAGCCGGACCAGCCCTTCGCGCATCATCGCGGCGTCCTCCGCGATCACCACCCGCATGTCGTCGTCTCCGTTCACACGTGTGTTGGCAGCTTGATCTCGACCCGGGTCGGACCGCCGGCCGGGCTGTGTACGCGCAGCTGGCCGTCCACGACGGCGATGCGGCGGGCCAGGCTGGACAGGCCGGGGCCGTCCGGGTTCGCCCCGCCGATGCCGTCGTCCTTGACCGTCAGCGTCAGGCGCTCGCCGGATCGGACGACGCCGAGCCCGATACTCCTCGCCCGGCTATGTTTGGCCGCGTTCG
>JAVEDG010000040.1 GCA_030841245.1 Actinomycetota bacterium | reverse complement strand
CCGCTCGCTGCCGGAAACCTCTGGTGTAGGACCTGTCCTGTGGCTGACTACTTCGACAACACCGGCCGGACCGACGTGCTGGGCGGCGGGGTGCGCATGATTCCGGTGGACACCCCGCTGGGCACGTTCCGCGTGTGGACCAAGCGGGTCGGGAACAACCCGCGGATCAAGGTCCTGCTCCTGCACGGGGGGCCGGGTGCGACGCACGAGTACCTCGAGGGCTTCGACACCTGGCTGCCCGGGGCCGGCGTCGAGTACTACTTCTACGACCAGCTCGGCTCCGGGCACAGCGACCGGCCGGAGGACCCGGCGCTGTGGGAGGTGTCGCGCTTCGTCGACGAGGTGGAGCAGGTACGGCGGGCGCTCGACCTCGGCCCGGACAACTTCTACCTGCTCGGCCAGTCCTGGGGCGGCATCCTCGCGATCGAGTACGCCCTGGCCCATCAGGACCGGCTCAAGGGGCTGGTCGTGTCGAACATGATGGCTAGCGCCCCGGCGTACAACGCGTACGCACGCGACGTCCTGATGCCGAACATCGACCCGACGGCGCTGGCCGAGATCCGGCGGCTCGACGAGGCGGGGGCGTACACCGACCCGCGCTTCGAGGAGCTGCTGATGGAGCACCACTACGTCCATCATGTGCTGCGGCTGCCCGCCGACCAGTGGCCGGAGCCGGTCGTGCGCGGCTTCGCGCACATCAACATGGACATCTACGTACGCATGCAGGGCCCCAGCGAGCTGGGGCTCCGCGGGACCCTGGAGGACTGGGACAGGACGGCCGACCTCGGTCGCATCGTGACACCCACCCTCGTCATCGGCGCCGCCCACGACACGATGGACCCCGAGCACATGAAATGGATGGCGGGTGCGCTCCCCGACGGCCGGTACCTGCACTGCCCCGACGGCAGCCACCTCGCCATGTACGACGACCAGCAGACCTACATGGCCGGACTGGTCGAGTTCCTGCGTGACGTCGACGCGAGCTGACCCGATGACCAGACGTCCCGACCGCATGCTGGCGGTGGCCCACCGGTCCGGAAACACGGTTGCGGGCCTGCGCGAAGCGCTCGACGCCGGCATCGACCTCGTCGAGTGCGACGTCCACGCCTATCGCGGCGTGCTCGAGGTGCGACACCTCAAGACTCTCGGCCCGGGCCACCTGTGGGACAAGTGGGAGCTGGTCCGTCGCGCCGACTACATCCGGCTCGAGCTCGCCGCGCTCCTCGACGAGCTCGGGGACGACGACCGGCTGATGATCGACCTGAAGGGCACCCGACCCGGGGTTGCCGCGGCGGTCGCACGCGCCTTGGACGAGCACGGCCGGGACACTGCTTTCACGGTCTGCACCAAGAGCTGGTCGATGCTCGACGAGTTCGGCCCGCGGGTGCGCAGGGTGCTCTCCGCCAGCAACCGGGTGGCGCTGCTGCGGCTGAGGCGGCGGTTGCGCACGGCACCGGCGTACGGCGTGTCGGTCCGCCTGTCCCTGCTCACCCCTCCGGTGGTGGCCGAGCTGCGCGCTCGCACCCAGCTGGTGATGACCTGGTCCGTGGACACCCCGCAGGCTCTGGCCACGGCGCGCCGGCTGGGCGTGGATGCGGTCGTCTCGAAGGACCTGGCGATGCTGCGTGCGCTGGTGGCCGGAGGCTGACCCGACCCTCTCAGGCCAGACCCAGTGCGGCCGCCTCCTCCCAGAGCTCGTCACGGATCCTCGGGTGGGCCGCGCGCTCGATCAGGTTGGCCGCCTGCGCCCGCTCGTCGGAGCCGAACATCTCGGCGACCCCCTGCTCGGTCACGACGGCGGTGTGCTGGAAGGAGGTCACCGGCTCGTCGACCATCGCGACGATGCTCGAGGTGTCGGCCTTCGGGTGCCACGACCGCAGCGCCATCAACGCCTGGCCCCCCGCGGAGTGCAGCGCCCCGACGATGAAGTCGGTCTGCCCGCCGAACCCGGAGTGGATCCGAGCGTTGATCCGCGACGCGTTGGCCTGGCCGAACAGGTCGACCTGCAGTGCCGTGTTGATGCTCGTCATCGCGTGGTGCGCCGAGATGCGAGCTGGCGAGTTGACCGCCTCCGTGCGCAGCACCTGGACGCGCGGGTTGCGGTCCAGCCAGGAGTAGAGCCGCTGCGAACCGAGGACGAACGACCCGGTCACGGTGGCGCCGGGGTCGAGGGCGCCGGCCTCGTCGAGGGTCAGGACGCCGTCGGAGAACAGCTCGGACCACACCGTGAGGCCACGCCGTCTGGCGAGCCCGGAGAGGGCAGCGTCGGGCACCATGCCGATCCCCAGCTGCAGCGTCGCCCCGTCCGGCACGCGGGCTGCGACCAGGTCCCCGATCTGCTTGCTGGCCTCATCCGGCTCCGCGGGGTGCGGCTCGTCGAGGGGCTCGTCGGCCTCGACGACGAAGTCCGCCAGGTCCGGGTCGAGCTGACCGTCGCCATAGGTCCACGGCATCCGGGCGTTCACCTGGGCGATCACCATGCCCCCTCGTGCCCGGCACGCCTCGACCGCTGCCGGCAGGATGTTGACCTCCGTGCCCATCGAGAACGCGCCGTCGAAGAGCGGAGCGACGTTGAGGCAGACGATGTCCGGGGCCAGCGTCGTCGTGAACAGCCGCGGGACGAGGGACAACCGCGCTGGCACGTAGGACAGCGTCGGGCTGCGCCGCATCCCCGGCCCCACGAAACACGTCTCGTGGACCACGTCGGGGCGGTCGGGCAGCCCCTGATGGGCGTTGAGCATGAACAGCCGGTACGCCGGAAGGCTCGCCTCGACGGCTTGCAGCAGGCAGCGGGGCGTTGCGCCGTTGCCGCTGACCACGACCCGCGGGACAGCGCCGGCCTCCGCCGATGACCCCCGGATCACGGCGCGGAGCCGCTCCTCGCTCAGTGCCTGCATGGCTGCAGGCTCCCCCACCTTGCCGGGCCGGCTCAACCCCGCGGACCCAAGCCCTCCGGGCGGACCCGCTCAGCCGCCAAGCAGGCGCTGTGCCACGAACTCGTGGAACCGCGTGGCGAGCACCAGGTCGTCGACGTGGATCCGCTCGTCCGCGTTGTGGTAGCCGGTCTCCACCACCTCGGCCGGGGTCGTCGCGATCGGGCTGAAGCCGTATGCCGTGGTGCCCGCCGCGGCCCGCAGGTAGGCGGAGTCGGTGTACCCGGTACACAGCGAGGGCAGCAGCGTCGTGCCCGCATCGGTGTCGTCCAGGAACGCCTGGCAGACGTCGTACAGCTCGCCTTCGGCCGGTGACACGCTGCCCGGCACGAGCCGCTCCGGCCAGCTGAGCTCGTAGCGCAGGTCTTCGCCGAGCCGGGTCCGCACCTCCCGCTCGACGTCGTCCTCCGTGGTGCCGGGCAGGATGCGGCAGTCCAGCTCGACACTGGCCCGGGCCGGCATCACGTTCCGCTTGGTCGACGCGGCGAGGACCGTGGGAGCCATCGTCGTGCCGGTCAACGGCCACAGGGCGTGGCGCAGCATCGGGTGCAGCTCCGCCGCCCGGTCGATCGCGTTCGCGACGTCGTCACCCGGTCGGTAGCCGACCAGCACCGACAGCATGCTGTCGACGAAGGAGCCCGGCCGGCCGGTCGCCCGGCCGCGGCCGACCCGACGCAGGAGCTCGCCGAGGTGCGGGACCGCGTTGTCGCCCAGGTCGGGCACGGACGCGTGCCCGGCCTCCCCGACGGCTGTGACACGCACCGGGTAGGTGCCCTTCTCCCCCATGGCGAACGTCGAGACGCGCCGGCCGTCTGCCAGGTCCAGGCGGACCCCGCCGCCTTCGTTCAGCGAGAGGTCGGGCCGGATGTCAGGACGCGTCTCCAGCAGCCAGCGCATGCCGACGTCGGCGCTGCCGTCCTCCTCGTCGGCGACAGCCAGGAACCAGAGGTCGCCGCTCGGCCGGAAGCCGGACCGGGCAAGCCGCGCCAAGGCGACGGCGCGCGCGGCGACCTCGTTCTTCATGTCGACCGCACCGCGCCCGTAGAGGAAGCCATCATCGTCCACGACGGCCTCGAAGGGTGGGTGGGTCCAGTCCCGGGGCGTCTGCTGGCACCACATCGGTGTGCCCGACGAACGCCAACGACGGCCCGCTCCCGACACCCGCCAGCCGGGCCACCAGATTCGCGCGCCCCGGCTCGCGCGCCACCAGCTGGCACTCCACCCCGGCCGAGCTCAGGTAGTCCTGCAGGATCTCCGCTGCCCCGGTCTCGTTGCCCGCCGGGTTGGTCGTGTCGACCCGGATCAGCTCACGGCAGAGGGCGAGCACCTCGTCCATCGGGTCCGCCGACGCGGCCGGCGGCCCCACCTCCCGGCCCATCAGTACGCGAGCTCGCCACGACCGACGACGACTGCCCGTCCCGCGACCTCGACCTTGGTCACCGACTCGGCGGATCCCTCCACGCGGGCCAGCAGGGTCGAGGGCCGTCCGATGCGCTCCCCCTGGCTGATGGTGACCTCCTCGCCCCAGCCGATCCAGCCGTGCCGGGCGAGGTGGAGGGCCAGTGGGCCTGCGGCCGACCCGGTCGCCGGGTCCTCCGCCACACCCAGCGAGGGGGCGAACATTCGCGTCGTCCAGTGCCGACCGGAACCGGCGAAGCAGCTCACTCCGACTCCGGGCAGCCGGGCGAGTGCGGCCTGGTCCGGTGTGAGCCGAGCCACGGCATCGGTGTCCGGCAGCGCGACGTACACGTGCCGCGGCCCGTTCAGGTACTCGTCCACGGGCAGCAGCGACTCGCTCACCCCGACGGCGGAGAGGACCTCCTCGGCCCGGTCGAAGGCCGCCCAGGTGGGGACGGGAGTGCTCATCCGGCCCGCGATGGGTCGACGCTGCCCGTCGCGCTCGATCTGCACGGGGACGACGCCTGCCCCGGTCTCCAGCCGGATCTCGTCCTCGTCCGACGAGCCCGCCAGCACGACGGCAGTTCCCAGCGTGGGGTGCCCCGCGAAGGGCAGCTCGCTGGTCGGGGTGAAGATGCGGATCCGTGCATGGCCGCCCTGCTCCGGAGCCAGCACGAACACGGTCTCCGACAGGTTGAGCTCGCGGGCGATGCGCTGCAACTGGTTCTCCGGGACCGCGGCACCCTCGGTGAAGACCGCGAGGGCATTGCCCTCCAGGGGCCGGTCGGTGAAGACGTCGGCCAGCACGTAGGGATGCATGGGCACGACCCTACGCAGCGGTCGGCGACGGACCGCCGGCAGGACGGGGAAGAGAAACCCTCGCCGACGAGGCAACCCCGGCCCGCCCCGCGCGTCTGGACTGGTGGGAGCCGGGATCCCCCGGCAGGACCGGACAAGGGTGGGGACCGTGTCGACAGTGCGCGACGATCGCGACGTGCGCCAGGGCGGGATGGTGACGATCGCGGGGTTGTACGCAGCTCACCGCGTCCGCCTCGTGCGTCTTGCGGTGCTGCTCGTCGACGACCAGGAGACCGCGGAGGACGTCGTGCAGGACGTCTTCGCCAGGCTGCACCGCCACTGGGTGCGGTTGCGCGACCACGACCGGGCGCTCGCCTACCTGCAGCGTGCGGTCGTCAACAGCTGCCGGTCGGCGCTCCGGCGACGACGGAGCGCCCGGCAGTACGTCGCGCCGCACGAGCCGGCCTCGTCCGGCCCGGAGACCTCCGTCCTGCTCGCCGAGGAGCACCGCGAGGTGCTGGTCGCGCTGGACCGCCTGCCAGGGCGCCAGCGGGAGGTGCTCGTCCTGCGGTACTGGTCGGACCTGACCGAGAGCGAGATCGCCGAGGTGATGCGGGTCTCCCCCGGC
>JAVEDG010000039.1 GCA_030841245.1 Actinomycetota bacterium | reverse complement strand
TTCCCGGCGTGCCACGTGCACCAGCAGGACTGGGGCGTCCCGGTGCGCCTGGTCGACGGAGCCCCGGCCGAGCTGCGGCTCTTCCTCGCCGGCTGACCGGCGCCGACTCAGCGGCCCCCGCGGATGGTCGGCAGCTGACGGGTCTCCCCGGCGTACCCTGAGTGGTGCACGTCGTGCTCGTCGGTGGCGTAGCTGTCGTACGCCGGGACGCGCGACCGCCGCGGCCGGCGCGGCCGGTGCAGCCACACCTGGGTGAGCAGCACCAGGATCCCGGTCCAGATCAGGATCAGGCCCACGTCGATGACGCTGACGTACCGGTCGATCTCGGCGGGTACCCGGACCGCGAAGGCGAGCACGCCGCCGATCGCCATCAGCACGATCCCGGTGCCGATCGAGAGCCGCATGGTGGTTGGTCCTTCCGAGGTGCCGGAAACGTGGCGAGGCCGGCGGACCCGCAGACCCGCCGGCCTCGATCGATGTCTAGTGAGGGAGGGAGCTCACACGCCGCGGTCGTCGTAGGCCCGGCGCTCGGTCACCACCTGGCTGTTGGCGGCGCGGCGACGCGGGCCCCAGATGAACGCGGTCATGATCAGGCCGATGACGCCGACGACCATGAGGATCCACCCGACGACCTGGATGTCCACGCCGACGAGCGTGTAGTTCACCGCGAACGCGAGGATGGCGCCGACGGCGATCAGGAAGATGCTGGCCCCGATGCCCATGAGAACCTCCGATGTTGGGACGGCCGATCCGGCCGGTTTCGGCCGTTCGCCTGGGATCTACCCACGGCTGCGGGGCAGCATGCGAGCCGCACAGGCGGATAACCCAGACATATCACATCCATACCGGACCAGCCAGGCGCAGATTCACCCGTCCGCCGCGACCCGCGGTGACCCACCGGGACCCCACCGGGACCGGGGAGGGGTGCGGTCGGCTCAGAAGGACTCCTCCGGCAGCTCCATCAGCGAGTTGTCGATGCCCTCGGCGATCGCGCGCTGGGCGCTCAGCAGGGGGAGCGTCTGGCGCGCGAAGAACCGCGCCGCGGCGACCTTGCCCTCGTAGAACGCCTTGTCGCGCCCGGTCGCGCCGGCGTCCAGCGCGGCCCGGGCGACGACGGCCTGGCGCAGCAGCAGCCACCCGGTCACGAGGTCACCACAGGCCAGGAGCAGCCGGGTGGTGTTCTGCCCGACCTTGTAGACGTTGGTGACGTCCTCCGCCGACGCGGTCAGCGACCCAACCATCGTCGCCACGATGCCCTGCACGTCCTCGAGACCTTTGCCGAGCAGATCACGCTCGGCCCGGAACGCACCGTTGCCCTCGTCGCCCTTGACGAGCTCCTGCACCTCGCCGAGCAGCTTGGTGAGGGCCTGGCCCTTGTCCCGCACGATCTTGCGGAAGAAGAAGTCCATCCCCTGGATCGCGGTCGTGCCCTCGTACAGCGTGTCGATCTTGGCATCGCGGATGTACTGCTCGATCGGGTAGTCCTGCAGGTAGCCGGAGCCGCCGAAGGTCTGCAGCGCTTGCGAGCCGAGCAGCTCGTAGGACTTCTCCGACCCGTAGCCCTTCACGATCGGCAGCAGCAGGTCGTTGACACGCGCGGCGAGGTCGTGGTCCTCGCCGTTCGCCTCTGCGAGGCCGACGTCGTCCTGGATGCTCGCGGTGTAGAGCACGAGCGCGCGCATGCCCTCGGAGTACGCCTTCTGCATCATCAGGGCCCGGCGTACGTCGGGGTGGTGCGTGATCGGCACGCGCGACGCGCTCTTGTCGGTCATCTGCGTCAGGTCCGGACCCTGGACCCGCGTCTTCGCATAGTCCAGCGCGTTGAGGTATCCGGTCGACAAGGTCGCGATGGCCTTGGTTCCGACCATCATCCGGGCGTACTCGATGACCTTGAACATCTGGGCGATCCCGTCGTGTACCTCGCCCACCAGCCAGCCGACGGCAGGCTCGCGCTCGCCGAAGGTCAGCTCGCAGGTCGTCGAGGCCTTGAGACCCATCTTGTGCTCGACGTTGGTGACGTAGGCACCGTTGCGTTCGCCCAGCTCGCCGGTCTCCCAGTCGAAGAGGAACTTCGGCACGATGAACAGCGAAAGCCCCTTGGTACCGGGGCCGGCCCCCTCGGGCCGGGCCAGCACGAGATGCACGATGTTCTCGGCCATGTCGTGCTCGGCAGACGTGATGAAGCGCTTCACGCCCTCGATGTGCCAGGTGCCGTCGTCCTGCTGCACCGCACGGGTGCGCCCGGACCCGACGTCCGATCCAGCGTCCGGCTCGGTGAGGACCATCGTGGCGCCCCAGCGGTGGTCGACCATCTGCCGACCCACCTGGCGCTGCTCCTCGGTGCCCAGCCGGTAGATGACGTGGGCGAAGCTCATGCCCGAGGCGTACATGTGCACGGCCGGGTTCGCCCCGAGCACCAGCTCGGCCACCGCCCAGCGCAACGACGGCGGTACGACGGTGCCGCCCAGCTCCTCGTTGAGGTCGAGGCGCCACCACTCGGCGTCCATGTAGGCCTGGAAGGACTTCTTGAACCCCTCGGGCATCGTCACCGTGTGGGTCGCTGGGTCGAAGACCGGCGGCGTCCGGTCGGACTCCAGCAACGACTCGGCCAGCTCGCGGGTGGCCAGCCGCTCGACCTCCGCGAGAATGCTGCGGGCAGTCTCCTCGTCGACCTCGGCGTACGGCCCGGAGCCGAGGATCTGCTGGCGTCCGAGCACCTCGAACAGGGTGAACTCGATGTCGCGCAGATTGCTCTTGTAGTGGCCCATCTGGGGGCGTCCTTCCCATCGTGCTGGTGACCCGGCGGGTAGCCCGGGACCAGTACCTACCCGTCAGTAACAACGATGATGCTACTCATCAGTAACGTTTGGCAAGCACCCGTTGGTGGCGAGGCGAGGGCCCGGGCGCACGGGTTTAGGCTCGGCGGGCGGCGCGGCTCCAGGCCGCAGGAGGTCGCCCCGGGGGACGTGCCCCGGCGTGTCGAGTGCGAGGAGCGGTGGCGTGGACGCCCAGCGAAGCCTGACCCACGACGAGGCGCGGGCACGCGCCGAGCTGATCGAGGTCGAGAGCTACGACATCTCGGTCGACCTCACCGAGATGGCCGAGGGCGACAGGTTCCGCGCCGTGAGCACGGTCCGCTTCCGGGCCCGGCCCGGCGCCGAGACCTTCGTGGACTGCGTGGCGGAGGTGGTCTCGGCCAGCCTGAACGGCTCGCCGGTGCCGGCACGCTCGGTCGGTGCGGCGCGGATCACCCTGACCGGCCTGGCCGAGGAGAACGTCCTCGTCGTCGAGTCGGTGCAGCACGACACCAGCCAGTCGACCGGCATCCAGCGCACGGTCGACCCCGCGGACAAGCTGGTCTACGTCTGGACCTCGTTCGAGCCGGACGAGGCCCGCAGGGCGTGGGCCTGTTTCGACCAGCCGGACCTGAAGGCGCCGCACACGTTCACGGTGCTCGCCCCCGAACCGTGGACGGTCACCTCCAACTGCGGCCCCGGCGAGGTCGACGAGGTCGACGAGGGACGTCGCTGGCGCTTCCCCGAGACGCCGCCGCTCTCGACCTACGTCGTGGTGGTCAACGCCGGACCCTTCTACGAGCTGCGGGCGCAGCGCGACGGCTACGACCTCGGCCTGTTCTGCCGCCAGTCGCTGCAGGCCGTCCTCGACCGCGATGCCGACGAGCTGTTCGACCTCACCGCGG
>JAVEDG010000013.1 GCA_030841245.1 Actinomycetota bacterium | reverse complement strand
ATGTGCACGTTGGACGGCAGCAGCCGGGTGGGTGCGGCGGCGGAGCCGCCGGGCAGCAGCAGCTGGCCATGTGGAGTGTCCTCGGCGTCGTCAGTGTCGCCGGCCGGGGCTTCTGCCCGGTCACCGGTGCTGGTGCGGCCCAGCGCGTCACGGAGGGTGTCGAGGAGGTGGTCGGCTCGGCGCTGATCTTTGGGTCGGGTGTCCTCGAACCCGTCGGTGCCGGGGTGGGGTTGGTCGGCGTGGCGCAGCCAGGCGGCGAAGAGGGTCTCCTCGGCGTTGCCGATCTCGAAGCGGCCCAGGTAGCCGCCGCCGGGGCGCTTCTTGGTGATCAGCCGGTTGGTCTCGGCGGCCTGCGCGGCGGCTTCGGCCGCGTCGTGCTCGCGTTGGACCGCGGCGGCGTCGGCCTGGTCGTCGAGGTCCGGGGTCGACGTGAGGGCTTCGGCGAGGGCTTGGCCTGCTTTGGTCAGCTCGGCCGGGCTGAGCGCCCCGGCCTGGGCGATCAAGAACTCCGCCGCCTCCTTTCGGTCGGAGTCGCTCACCCTGGGCATTCCGTCGACCCGGGCCAGCGCGGCCGCGAGCACCCGGGACTGCTCCACCGTCACCGTCCCCTCGGCCAGCGCGGTGCGCACGACCGGTTGGGCGGCGAGCAGCCCGGCCTCCCGCAGCCGGGCCGCGGCCAGCCCCCGCGAGCAGCGGAACCGTTGGGTCAGCCACTGCACGGTGGACAGCGCCTGGGTGCGCTCCTTCAGGTTGCGGGACTCCGCATCGGTGAGCAGCAGCGCCCGCAGCGCGGTGGCGCGGGCCTCGACCTGCACCAGGGCGGCGAGGGCGGCTTCGATGTCGCCGTCGCCCAGCTGCCAGGCCTGGCCGTGCCCGGCCAGCGCGAGCTGGTCGGCCGCGCCGCGGGCACCGGCCAGCACCGGGTGCTCGAGGACGGTGCCGCCGCTGCTGCTCATACCCGGAACAGTAGAGAAGGGGTTGGACACAAACCCCGACCCGCGACACCCCGGAAACCCTTTGTCCACAACAGATTCGTCGTCCACAACCCGCCGTTGTCCGTCCACAGGTTTCTGTATCCGGGCATCGCGGTAGCCGGGCGTGGCAGCCCCTGCTGCATTGCGAAAGAGCCAAGGTGAAAGCGATCTGGTGGAGTCGAGGCACGCGTCGCGACCGGGTCAGGAAGAACGCTTCGCGGCGACCGATGAGTGCGCTCTGCCGTTGCGGTCTACTTGAGGACAGCACGGCGTACTCGCAGGAGGCAGCGATGAGCGACACGACGGCCACCCGGATCACCCACATCGGGGCGGCAGCGATCCACGTCGACGACCAGGACAAGGCGCTCGACTTCTACGTCGGGACGCTCGGCTTCGAGCTGCGGATGGACGCGCCGTTCGGCGAGGGCAACCGCTGGATCGCGGTGGCACCGCCCGGCGCCACCACGACGATCGCGCTGGTCAAGGCGCACGATGCCGCGCAAGCGGGCATCGACACCGGACTTCGCCTCGTCACGGCCGACGCTGCAGCCGACCACGCGGCTCTATCCGGCAGGGGAGTCGACGTCGACGCCGAGATCATGCAGTGGCCCGGAGTGCCGCCGATGTTCTCCTTCCGCGACCCCGACCAGAACATGCTCTACATCGTCGAGGGCGGCTGATCGTCGCTCAGTCGGCCAGCTCACGGATCGCCAGGTCCACGTGAGTCGCCTCGATCTGCTCCGCCTCGCTGCGACAGGCGACCGACAGCGTGGTGTGCGCAAGGTAGAGCAGCGACCGCAGGTTGCGTACCTCGCCTGCGGCGTACTTGTCGAACGCCGTCTCCACCGCCGCCGGTGACCACGCCGCGGGGCCCGACCCGTCATCCCGAACTGCCGCATGGCGAACGGGCGGCTCTGCGGCCGCCGCGATCTGCTCGCGGTGGGCGAAGATCGAGCCGACCGCTGCTGCCCCGGTGAGCCGCGGCACCCGGATCGGCGCGCTCAGGAACCCCTGTGCCGCGGTGCGGTAGGCCTCGTCCTGCAGGTACGACGGGTGCACGGCGACGACCGCGCTGCAGCCCAGGTGCTCCGCGATCAGCCGGATGACGCGCCCGAAGAATCACTGCCGTCGGCCTCGGTCGCCATGACCGCCTCGACCTCGGGTCCACTTGTCGGTGTCGTCGAGCACGAGGACCACGCGCAACCCGTGCTGCTCGACGAGGTCGATCAGCGAGCGAGCCGCTTCCACCCGGTCCAGCCCGCTGGGCGCCGACGCGGCCTCGGCCGCCACCTGCAGCTGGTAGGTCAGCTCGAGTCGGGCACCCATCCACTCCGGCGCGACGGTGAACCCGTGACGGGTCCGTGCATGCCTGGGCGTCAGGTCGGCGATGCCGCCCGCGGCCGCCGCCCCCTTCGGCAGCGCCCGGTCCACATATCGTGCGATGACCTGGACCAGATGGGTCGCGAAGCGCGCCGGGTCGGTGACCGTCGCGTCGTCGACCAGGGTCACCGGGACCGGCAACGGGGCCAGTCCCTCGACCAGCGGTCCGAGGGCGTAAGCCATCAGGCTCGACTTCCCCTCGCCGCTCGCGCCTACGACGGCGACGCGCTCGCCCCGGCGCAGCGCCGCGTCGAGCGCCGACTCCCATCCCGCTCCCTCGCCGCGCTCCAGCAGGCTGTCGAACGGCACATGGAGGTCGTGCAGGTCGTGCTGCGGCGGCACCGGGTCGAACGCACGGGCCTGCTGCAGCTCGACCAGGTGCTCGAGGCTCACGAACGCACCTCCGTCGCTGCGGTCGTCGACGTCACAGCCGGCGGTCGGGACGAGGGTCCGGCCGATCTCAGCCGGTAGACGATGCGCGGTCGTCCCGGCCCCTCCCGAGGCGCAATCGACTCCTCGACCAGACCGGCCGCCTTGAGCTCGGAGAACAAGGTGACCAGTCGCGGGCGGGATACCGCCATCCGGTCCTGCAGCGCCTGGTCCGAAGGGCTCGCGGAACCGAGCGCGTCGAGCTCCGCGGCGAGCTGTGCGGCACCGCGGCTGACCTGGGCCAGCCGTTCGTCCCGGGCGAGCAGGCTGCCGAGCACGTCGTCGACCGCGATGCCGTCGACGACGACAGCCCGCGTCAGGTCGATCAGCCGGCGCGGATGCCCACCCGCCGCGCGGACGATGCGGTCGAGGGCGGGCGCGGGCAGGCTGTGCGGGTCGCCGTTGTCGCCGAGTCGGCGCCGGACGAGCTCGGTCGCGTCCGTCGGCGCCAGCGGCTCCAGCTCGGTCACCACCTCGAAGAACGCGTCGACCGGAGGGCGCAGCACGGCATCGGCGTCCCCGTCGGCGACCGCGACCAGCCAGGTCAGACTCAGCGCCCAGATCTCGTCGCGAAGCACGCCGAAGAGCTCCCGACCGGTCTGGGTCGCGAGATCGTCGACGACCACGAGCGGGCGGACCGGACCGGTCGCCGCGCCGGGTTGGGTGAGGTCGACGCGGGCACCGGTCGACAGGAGCTGGCCGAGCGCCTCGATCAGGTCGGCGGCTGCTGCCCCGTCGTCGGCACGGCCACCCAGCCGTTGCAACACCGTCGCGAGCAGGCCGGACGCGTCGCCGGCCGCTCCGCTGACGTGCAGCACACGCCGGTCGGGCGGACCCGCCGTCGCGGATCCGGCTCCTCGCCCGCCCGGCCCGGCGGCCCCGCGGGTGAGCCAGGCGACCCGGCGGAGCAGACTGGTCTTGCCCGCCCCCCGGGTGCCGCTGACGGCGGCGTTCAGCCCGAGCTCGGCAGCGCGGGTCAGCCGGTCGAGCACCGCCACCCGGTCGACGAACAGGTCGGCGTCCAGGGCGGTGTCGAGCAGCGGGCGGCGGTCCAGGCGCATGCTTTTACATTACTTACTGTTCTTACTGTCAGCAAGCGTTGCTCGAGGTTTTCGGCTGATGATCGTCACCACGCCACACATGCCGTGCTGTCAGGCATCGGCCCGGGGATATCGCGCCTGTCGCACGTCGGCGACCCGGACAGCCTGGACCACCGTGTGGCCAGGTGACGATCACCTGCCGGACGCCGATCGGCCCGGTGCGCGGTGCCGCTGCGGGTTCGGCGATGATCGGCCGGGTAGGACGAGCCCGACCCACGACCCGCTCCGGTTGTGCCTGGGTCACCGGGTCCGGAACGCCTCACCCGGACGTTCCGTCGAGGACATGGTCGAGGACTAGGAGGACCCGCGATGGACGACGACATGACGACCACACCGCTGGAGCCGGCGGACGACGGCGGCGCGGACGGCGGTGCCGACGAAGGTGCCGACAAGGGTGCCGACGGCGGCGCGGACGGTGGCGCCGACAAGGGTGCCGACGGTGGCGCGGACGGTGGCGCCGACAAGGGTGCCGACGGTGGCGCCGACGGCTCGGCCTGACTGACGCCGTGCCCGAAGATGCACGGGCGGGCCGGCCGGTCGGTGGACCCGACCGGCCGGCCCTGCGGCGTTGCGTGGCCCTCGATCCGGCGGAGTTCGCCGAGTCGGTGTGGTCGCGCCGCCCGCTGCTGTCCCGGCGCGAGTCGCGCGGGGACGACACGTCGTACGACGACCTGTTCTCCCTCGACGCGGTCGACGAGCTGTTGTCCCGGCGTGGACTGCGCACGCCGTTCATCCGGATCGCCAAGGGCGGTCGCGTCGTGCCTCCGGCCCGGTACACGGGTTCGGGAGGCACCGGCGCGCAGGTTCGCGACCAGGTCGCCGACGACCAGGTGCTCGAGCTGTTCCTCGACGGCCACACGATCGTGCTGCAGGGTCTGCACAGGATCTGGCCGCCGCTGATCGACTTCGCCGGGGCCCTGCGCACCGAGCTGGGACACCCGGTGCAGGTCAACGCCTATGTCACGCCTGCCTCCAACCAGGGCTTCGCCGCCCACTACGACGTCCACGACGTGTTCGTCCTGCAGGTCGCGGGCACCAAACGCTGGCAGGTCCATGCGCCGGTGCTGGTCGACCCGCGGCGCGACCAGCAGTGGAGCGACCGAGCCACCGAGGTCGCCGCGCGCGCTGCCGAGGCGCCGCTGATCGACGAGGAGCTGCGGCCGGGGGACGCGCTCTACCTGCCGCGGGGCTACCTGCACTCGGCGGTGGCGCATGGCGGGGTCGCGGCACACCTGACGGTGGGCGTCCACCCGGTCACCCGAGCCGACGTCCTCGACGTGCTGACCGAGCTGGTGGCGGACGACCCGGCGCTACGTACGTCGCTGCCGCTCGGCGTCGACGTCGGGTCCCCGGCCGACATCGCGGGTGACGTCGAGCAGACGGTCGACGCGCTGACCCGGCGGCTGCGCGCGGTCACGGCCCACGAGGTCGCGGCTCGGCTGTCGAAGGCCCGGCTCGACGCCGGTCGACCCGCGCCGCTGGGCCCGCTCGCGGCCGCCCGGGACCACGCCGAACTGCACCTCGACTCGTTGCTCCGCCCGCGGGAGCACGTCGTGGTCGACGCGCGGGTCACCGACAGCGACGTGATCCTTTCGCTGCCCGGACGCAGTCTGACTCTCGCAGCGCCGACGGCGAAGGCCGTCTCGGTCGCGCTTGCTGGTCCGGTGCGCGTCAGGGAGCTGCCAGGGATGCGCCCCGATGCTGCTCTCGACCTGGCGCGCCGGCTGGTCGGGGCAGGGGTCGTGACCGTCGACCGTTCCGACGGGGCCGACCACCGACAGCCCGACCCCGGACCGGGCAGGTCGTGACGCCCGAGCCGTTCCGATGCTCGGTCGAGTCGCTGCGCCGTGACGACCCGATGCGCGGCACCGCCGCGCCGTCGTCGGGGATGCTGCTCGTGGAGCAGCCCGGGGCCTGGGGGCGGCAGGCACTGGTGCAGTCGCGGCTGGACCCCGAGATCGGGTTGGAACTGAGTCGTCGGGCGACCGCGCTGGGGCTCCGGGTCTTGCTGATCCGCCGCCCCGGCCGCCCTCGCCCGAGACCTGGCCGGCGGTGGGCGCTGGCCGACTCGCGCCCAGGCCGCGAGTCGATCCGCTGGGGCATCGTGGGGGAGGCCGAGGAGCTGCTCGAGCTGCCACTGGACGGCAGCGCCGGCGAGGAGTCGGCCGAGCCGTGCTACCTGGTGTGCACCCACGGCCGTCACGACACCTGCTGCGCCATGCACGGTCGCCCCGTCGCCGCGGCACTCGCGCGGGCCCGCCCCGGTCAGGTGTGGGAGTGCACGCACGTCGGCGGCGACCGGTTCGCGGCGAACCTCGTGGTGCTGCCGCACGGCCTCTACTACGGGCGGGTCGACGAGACGACCGCGGTCGAGGTGGCCACGGCGTACGAGCGCGGGGAGGTCGTCACCGCGTTGCTGCGTGGCCGTACGACGTGGGGCGCGGTCGCCCAGGCGGCCGAGCACGAGATGCGGACCCGACTCGGGATCGACCGGATCGAGTCGCTGCGGCCGACGGACGTCACCGCGGTCGGCGACGGTCGCTTCCGGGTGCGTCTGGCGCACGACTCTCACGACCTCGAGGTGATGCTCGAGGCGACGAGCCATGGCGAGCCCGCGCTGCTGACCTGCCACGCCCGGCACGAGGCGCATCCGCAGGCCTACGTCGTCGTCAACGTGACCCAGCTCAGCAGCTGACCGGCGAATAGATCCGCCCGCCGGTTTCGCTCAGTCTCCCGCGTGCACGACGCGGTACCTCGCCTCGACGAGGCTGTAGAGGGCGAACAGTGTGAACCCCACCGCGATCACCACGACGAGCGCCCGGCCGAACGGGAGCTCGGCCAACGTCGCCACGGCCCGGTCCAGCCCGGGCGCCCGCGCTGCCTGGTCGGAGACGCCGGCCAGGACCAGCAGCAGGCCGAGCGGAGCCACGCAGCAGGCCCGGGCCGCGATGGCGGCGGCGCCGAGCAGCCGCACCGTACGACGGTGTCGCACCGGCACCTCAGAGAGCTCCAGGCTGTCGGCGAAACCGCCGCGAAGCGACAGGTAGACCTGCCATCCACCGACGACCAGCACCGTGGTGCCCACCACGACCAGCGCAGCTCGCCCTTCCGGGCTGGTGACCAGTCGATCGACGGTCGATTGCTGCTGTTGCTCGGACCCGGTGGAGTGCGCCCCGAGGAGGAAGCGTGCCGTCACGGTGGCCATCACGGCGTAGAACGTGGCCTGACCGGCTGTGGTAACCCGACGTCGCCGGCTCACTCGGTGGTCGCCGATTGCCGCAGCGAAGCGGATCAGCGAGAAGGCGGCGAAACCGACCGCGGCCGCCGCGAGCGCCACCCAGCCGATCTGGGTGGCGGCGACGGTGCGCATTGCGCCGTTCGCGTTGACCTGGTGGTCACCGGTGCCGGAGCCCAACGCGACCGAAGCAGCGAGATAGGCAAGCACCAGGTAGAGCGCGGCCCTCGCGACCAGCCCCGCGCGCGCCGACGTGCGCAGCACCGAGCTGTGTCTCATTCGGTGGGAGACCCGGTCACGGAGGGCGCTGGACACCCGGCTCTTGTCGCCCCAGCCTGTCGACGGAAACCTCCTTCACCGTCCGGGCGGCGTCGGGTCGGCCGGTGACGAAGGACGACAACGGCGCACCTGGGTGGCCGCCACGCCCGCTCAGGCCGCCCTGTGGCTCGCCGGTTCGGTCTCGCCGCGACGCCGGTGCCGACCGGCGGGTCGGTGCAGCAGCACCGGTGCCGTTGGGCGTTGGCGGGGGAGCACGGTCGCCGTTGCCGAAGGGTCTGCGAACTGCGTCGCCGACGACGCAACCGTCGACGTCGGGGCTTCGGAGAGCCGACTCAGCTCCGCGAGCACCGCGCTGCGCCACGCCTGCTCGTCGTCGCGCCGCCGCATCGTGGCGCGCTCGCGCAGCCACCACCGCAACGTCGCGACCAGCAACGCGGTCGTGAGCGCCGGCCACCACGTCCGGTCCTGTGCCAGGTCGGCGCCCACGAGGGCCACCAGCAGCAGTCCGAGCACTCCCAGGGCGGCCTCGCCGAACGCCTCCAAGGTGGGCCACCGCAGCACGACGTACAGCACCACGCTGCCCGCCACTGCCGCCCACGCGGCGGCGGCACCGGCTCCGCTGCGGTCGGCGGCACCGAGCAGCAGGACGGCGTACGCGAACGCCAGCCGCTGCAGCAGCCGCCGTGACGTGACGGTGTGCGGCCACCAGTCCGCCGGACTGGCGACGCGACGGTGAGCACCGACCCACGCGGCCACCGTTCGAGTATCACCCTGCGATTCCTGTGCCAGCGTGCGACGCGCGGTCACGCCGGGTCGGGGCCCTCGACGTTGACGGTGGGTGCGCCGGTCCCCGAGCGGCCGACCACCGCTGTGGCCACCTGCTCGGCCGGGTTCGACTCCCTGTGCACCACATGGGCCGGGACGTGGACGAAGTCGCCCGGTCCGGCCTCGACGGCGTCGGCACCGCCGGGGCCGAACTCCAGGCGCATCCGGCCGGTCAGCAGGTACAGCGAGCTGTCGTGGTCGCCGTGGTGGTGCCAGCCGGACACGGCTCCGGGCTCGGTGTGCACCAGCCCGGCCCACAGGCTGCCCGCCTCGAACGCCTGCTCCCGCCGCATCCCCGGAGTGGGGTCGGAGCCGCTGAGGCCCTGCGGCGGGATCACACGCAG
>JAVEDG010000444.1 GCA_030841245.1 Actinomycetota bacterium | reverse complement strand
CGGTTCGGTGTATCAGCGATGGAGATTGGCCACGAACTGCTGCACGTTGTACGGATTGTGCGTCGTGGTATTCCACTGACTCACCAGAATGATCGCCTGGTCCAGGGTGGAGCCCGGAACGATGTAGCCGCCGTAGTTTTGCGGAACTGTTACTTGCGTCGCAATGACCGTAACTGGTGTCCACGGCGCCAACACTTGCGTCACATCGTCAGCCACTCGAGCTTCGACATTCCCTGTGCTCCAGTTGAATCCGGACAACACCGCCTTGCCTTCGATCAAGCGCAGACTCAACTCGCCCCAGATGTCATCGCTCAGCGGTGTCGGGTCAACATCCCAACCCCAGTCTGGGCCAACACCAATCATTCCCCAGGCATGCCACGAGTTCCGGTCGGTGAAGTTCGCCGCTGGGCACCGATACAGCCACACCCTGTGATCGCGGGCGAACCCGTCGGCGACGATATACACCCAACCGTCGGGCGCGTGATAGCCACTGATCTGTGTTTGGTTGAAGTCCTGCCAACTGGCGTCCCGCACGGACCCGGGCACGGTGGGCCAACCCCCGTTGTTGGGGTCGATTCGTACCAGACGCGTATCCCTGGGTCGGAGGTCAGCCACCCTTGCCACAAACGCATAGTCGACGCCGAAGACCTGGACGGTACCGGCCGGCAATTGGCTACCGCCTGGCACATGTGGCCAGGTCTCGGCGTAGAGGGTGCCATTGCCGCCGAATGACCGGTCGAACCGGATTCTGCCGTTGAGGGTGCCCGGCCGAACATGCAGGCCCATCGATGGGCTCCACGCTCCCTGGTAGGCACCGTTTCCCGCGAACGTGTCGCCCGCTAGGGCAACCTGACCGCCGGGTGATATTTCGCAAAGGTCGGTGCCCCCCGCGCCCAGCGCGCCGGTGGGAGAGCCGGTCCCGGCAATCGGCCCTAAATTGATGGCGTCGCCTCGGACGGGCTGAGGCAGCTCTGGCAGCTCCTCTAGCAGCTCCCAGTCGGGTATCGCTAGTGGCCGGTTGGCTTTTCCTGGACGTCGTTGTGTCGTCTTCTTCGTTGCGGCGCGCTGTGTTGTCTTCTTCGTTATGGCGCGTTGTGTCGTCTTCTTCGATGCAGCCGCGCGCCCCGATGAGGCGACCTTCTTGGCTTCCTTTTCCGGCATGTGATCACCCTTCACCAATTTGTGAAACGGCAAGTAGACGCAATGTACTGGACGAATTCTCTGTCGGAGGTCGACTCGCTCAATCGGGCCGGCCGATCATGACATCGTTCTGGCGCGGCGAAAGGGTCTCGGCGCGCAAGAGAGTCGAGTCATATGGCAGATGTCTAGAGCCGGCCAAGGTGGCCGCCGGGCGTGCTGTCGGCGAAGCCCTGGGTTACGTCACATAACGACGGGGAGGCGCCGGGTGTCGATGGCATCGCTTCGACGAGCCCGTCTCTTTGGTGACGTGCGCGGGCCGCGAGCCTAAAAAGTCCAGCTGGTTTGTGGGCTGAGGACAAAGCCGTGCCGTTGGGCGGTGTCGTCGCCGTGATTCTGGCGGAATCCCCTGATCACCATGCACGCGACTGTGAGATCTTGTACACCGCAGGTGATCTGGTCGTCGCCCATCAGGTTTCCTCCGGCGCCCAAGATCACCTTCTCGCCTGATGCCAAGGGCTTCCCGTTCAGCTTGTCTGTGTCGGGAGGCTTGTTCTGATCGAAAGATGCTTTGTAGTCCCCTGCATAGGCCTGGTTTGCGGGATGATCAAGGCCGGGAATGGCCCCGAAGCAGAATGCTGCCGTATCTCCGTGGCTGCTCCACATCGCGCACTGCAAGCCCGTCGGACTCGTAAATGTTGCCAGGGGGTAGTAGCGGGATACATCGTGATCCTGGGACACGTCAGTGAACCCATCCAGGTCCGGAAACCCCGGAGGTGGCGGTGCCGCCGCCGCAGTCGGAACCGGAGGGGATGTAACAGGGACCGGCTCGGATGTTTCTAGCGGAGCCACTGCAGGTGCCGAACCTCCATCGCGATTCAACACAACCTGCATGACGGCCACGACGGCGGCGGTCACGACTGCCACGACGGCCAGAACCATCATGACTCGCGTCCAGGTAACGGTGCTCACCCTCACCACGACCCCTTCCCGGACGACGACCGACGTGCACCACCTACGATAAGCGGACGCGCGGTGGCGGCGGTCTTGTAGCCGGCGAACCCGTCCATCGCAATGACTTCCACGGCATGGGCGAAGGAGGCGGGTTGGGCGGCCAGCCACGACGCCAGCGCGGTCGCCGATCGTCCGTCGACCAGGTCGAGCAACCTCACCGGGCCGGTCTGATCGTGAGTCGGGGTTAAGTTGATGCTCAGCGTGACGAACCCGGCCGGGCCGACGCGTCGGGGTGCCCAGCGGTGTTCGTCGACGCCGATCCCCGTACCCCGGTCAGCCGATCCGGGCCCGCTGCAGCGATCAGGTCGGCGGTCGCGCGCATCGCGATCGCACTGACGGTATGTCAGGAGACACCGAGTTCGGCGGCGATGGCCGAGACGGTGGTGCGGTCGATCATCAACCGCCGCAACATATACCGGGCGCACCGCCGCGTCGTCGATGACCGCGGCGCGGCCAGCTTGCCCAGGTCCCGGTTGAACATCGCCCGCCCACACGCCGGCGTTGTCCAGCGGTAGCGCGGGACGGCGACCCGCCTCACCGTGGGTAGCCGGCCACCGGCAGATCGGTCACCGGCCGCATCAGTGTCGCGGTAGCGGCCCTCCCGGCCGCCGTCCGGACACCTGGCGTCGCGGGCCACCGGGCTGCAGAAGATCATCATCTGCTTCTCGTTGACAGCGGGCGTCGGTGATCATCACCCCCAACTCGATCGTGCGCATGATCGTGTCGGCGACAACAGACGGCGGGCAGGCAGTA
>JAVEDG010000424.1 GCA_030841245.1 Actinomycetota bacterium | reverse complement strand
TGTCGGCAAGCAGCAGCCGCCTGGCCGGGACCCGGCGCAGCTGGCGGCCGAACGCCACCGCGCCGACCACGCCCGGCAAGGTGTACGCGGCCACCGCCCCGCCGACCCACAGCCCCGCGGTCGCCTTCGGCGCCAGCTCGATGGCGAGCCACGGCACGGCCAGGAAGCTCATGCCGTCCCCGAGGTAGGAGACCGCGAAGCCGACGATCAGTCGACGGAAGACCCGGTTGGCCAGGACCGGCCGGTAGGCGGAGGGGACCAGGCGCCGGAGCACCGGAAGCTCAGCGCAGCTCCTGGATGCGGACCATGTTTCCCGCGGGGTCACGGAACGCGCAGTCGCGAACGCCGTACGGCTGCTCGGTCGGCTCCTGGACGACCTCCGCGTCGTTGGCCTGCACCTTCTCGAAGGTGCCGTCGAGGTCCTTGGTGGCCAGCAGGATCCAGCCGTAGGTGCCTTTGGCCATCATCTCGGCGATTGTGCGGCGCTCGTCCTCGGTGACGCCCGGGTCGGCGGCCGGCGGCGCCAGGAGGATGGACGTGCCGGGCTGGTCGACGGGGCCGACCGTGATCCAGCGCATCGTGCCGGTTCCGACGTCGGTGCGTACCTCGAAGCCGAGGATGTCGCGGTAGAAGCCGACGGAGGCGTCCGGGTCGTCGTGCGGGAGGACGGTCGTGTGAATGGTGATGTCCATGGCGGTCACGCTAGTTGGGCCTGGGCGAGCGGGGCTTCTCGATTCCTGATCGGTCTGGTCACCTGCTTGGCGACGCAGGACGGCAGCCCCGCAGTCGCTCGGGCCGCCTCACGCCGGTAGACGCTGGGGGGCATACCGACCAGCTCGGCGAAGCGAGTGCTGAAGGTTCCCAGGGACGAGCAGCCGACCTCGAAGCAGACCTCGGTGACGCTGAGGTCGCCACGCCGCAGCAACGCCATCGCGCGCTCGATCCGCCGGGTCATCAGGTAGCCGTACGGAGACTCGCCGTAGGCGAGCCGGAACTCGCGGCTGAGGTGTCCCGCCGACATGTGCGCTCCGCGGGCGAGCGCCTCGACGTCCAGCGGCTGGGCGTACTCCCGGTCGATCCGGTCGCGAACCCGACGCAGCCGTGCGAGGTCGCTCAGGCGCTGCGCCTCGGCGGGTCTGTTGGTCACCCGACAAATCGTGCCACGTCGCACCGGAGGTGCCCAGCGCCGCGTCTCATTCGAGCCCGCCACCTTGGGCCTTCAGGTCGCGAAGGATCTGCTGACTGGCGAGCTTGCCGGGCGCGCCGATCACGCAGCCGCCGGGATGGGTTCCCGAGCCGCACTGGTAGTACCCGTCGATCGGGGTGCGGTACTGGCTCCACCCCGGCGCCGGCCGGAAGAAGTACATCTGCGGAGCGAAGAACTCGCCGGCAAAGATGTTGCCCTCCGTCAGCCCCACCGTGCGCTCGATGTCCAGCGGGGTCTGGATCTCGCGCTGCAGCACCAGGTCGCTGAAGCCGGGGAAGAAAGACTCGAAGGTGGCCTGCACCGTGTCGGCGAAGTTCTCCCGCTCGGAGTCCCAGTCGCCGCCCTTGAGGTGGTAGGGCGCGTACTGCACGAAGCACGACATGACGTGCTTGCCCGGCGGTGCCATGTCGGGGTCGACGAACGACTGGATGGCGCAGTCGATGTACGGGCGCTTGCTGTACCAGCCGTACTTCGCATCGTCGAAGGCTCGCTCGAGGTACTCCATGGACGGCCCGATGTTGACGAACCCGAGGTACTGGTCGGTGCGGCCACCGAGCGCGGGGTAGCGCGGCGCGCCGTCGAGCTCGAAGTTGACCTTCGCCGACGTGCCCTGGAACCGCATCCGGTTGATGTTCTCGACCAGGTCGCTGGGCAGCTCGCGGGGCTCGACCAGCTCGGTGAACGTGCGCCGCGGGTCAAGGGCACTCACGACGGTCTTCGCGGTGAGCTCGGTCCCGTCCTCGAGGGCAACACCCACCGCGGCGCCCTGCTTGGTGATCACTGAAACCACCGGAGCGTTGAGCATGATCTCGGCGCCGTAGGCCTGGGCCGCCCGGGCCAGCACCTGGGTGAAGCCGCCGTTGCCGCCCTTGTGGAACGACCAGGCGCCGAAGTGCCCGTCGTGCTCCCCGAGCGAGTGGTAGAGCAGCACGAGGCCGGAGCCCTGGGACATCGGTCCGACCTTGGTCCCGATGATCCCCGAGGACGCGATGTAGCCCTTGTGGATGTCGCTCTCGAAGTAGTCGTCGAGGAAGTCGGCGCAGCTCCCGGTGAGGAGCCGGACCAGGTCGTGGATCACCTTCTGGTCGACCCCGCCCAGGTGCTTCACCAGCTCGGCGGTCTCCATCAGGTCCTCGGGCGTCTTGCCGAAGATGTTCGGCGGCACCTTGTCCAGCAGCGGCTTGACGACCTGGCAGACCCGCTCGACGTCGTACTCGTAGCGGTCCATCGCGTCGGCGTCGTGGGACGAGTGCCGCATGATCTCTTTGATGTTCACGTCACGGTCCTGGCCGAGCAGGAGGTAGTCGCCGTTCT
>JAVEDG010000418.1 GCA_030841245.1 Actinomycetota bacterium | reverse complement strand
CGTTCAAGGAGGACACGCCGGCCGGCAAGTACCTGGTCGAGAAGGGCGTCGACCCCAAGGACTTCAACTCCTACGGGTCACGCCGCGGCAACCACGAGATCATGATGCGCGGCACGTTCGCCAACGTGCGGCTGCGCAACCAGCTCGCGCCCGACACGAACGGCGGCTGGACCACCAAGCCGCCGGTCGAGGGCGACGAGACGACGATCTTCGACGCCGCCATGGAGTACCAGGAAGAAGGCACGCCGCTGCTCGTGCTGGCCGGCAAGGAGTACGGCTCCGGGTCGTCGCGCGACTGGGCGGCCAAGGGCACTGCGCTGCTGGGTGTGCGCGCGGTCATCGCCGAGTCCTACGAGCGGATCCACCGGTCGAACCTGATCGGCATGGGCGTGCTGCCGTTGCAGTACGTGGACGGCGAGACCGCGGAGTCGCTCGGTCTCACGGGTGAGGAGGAGTTCTCGGTGTCGGGGGTGACGGAGCTCAACGACGGCGGGACCCCTCGCGAGGTGACCGTGCAGGCCGGTGACAAGGAGTTCCGCGCACGGCTGCGCATCGACACCCCCGGGGAGGCCGACTACTACCGGCACGGCGGGATCATGCAGTACGTGCTGCGCTCGCTGCTGGGCTGACGGCCACGCGGGTGCGGTGCGGGCCGTTGGCCTCGGGCAGGCTTGGGGGGTGAGCGAGCACGTCGTCCCTCCGGGTTGGCCCGCCGAGGTGCGTCCGCCCGGAGCACCCGACTGGGAGCGGTCGGCCACCGGCTGGTTGCTCGACCTGTGCCCGCCGGACTACCGGCGCTACGAGGTGCTGACGCGGCACCCTGTGGTGCTCGCCCGGTTCGCGGCGCGCCACGTCGAAGCGGGCGTCGAGGCGGCGCGGCTCGGCCTGGCCAACGCGCGACACGAGCTGGCGGACGTGGCGAGCGCCGAGACCGTGGCGGCCGCCGTCGCGGCGTACGAGCGTGAGGGAGCCCGGCTGACGGCGACGACCCGGGCGGTCCGCCTGGTCGAGGAGGCCCTACGGGGCCGGCGTTTCGTGCGGCGGCTCTGAGTGCAGCGACGGCTCGGCGGCTGCCCAGGGTCCACACGTAGACTGCGGGCCTCAGGTTGGGCGAGGGATAGGAGCTACGCGGTGGGCCTGCTCGAGACGATCACGGGCCCGCGCGACCTCCGACGCCTCGACGCTGCGCAGCTCGAGCTGCTCGCCGCGGAGATCCGCGAGTTCCTCGTCGAGTCGGTCTCGCGCACCGGTGGGCATCTCGGACCCAACCTCGGAGCGGTCGAGCTGACCCTGGCGCTGCACCGGGTCTTCGACTCCCCGCACGACCGCATCGTCTGGGACACCGGCCACCAGGCCTACGTCCACAAGCTCGTGACCGGCCGCTTCGACCGGTTCGGCACGTTGCGGCAGAAGGACGGGCTGTCCGGCTACCCCAGCCGGGCCGAGTCCGACCACGACGTGATCGAGAACTCCCACGCGTCCACGGCGCTGTCCTACGCCGACGGGATCGCGAAGGCCTACCAGCTGCGCGGGCTCACCGACCGGCACGTCGTTGCGGTCGTCGGTGACGGAGCGTTGACCGGCGGGATGGCCTGGGAGGCGCTCAACAACATCGCTGCCGACCGGTCCCGGCGCCTGGTCATCGTCGTCAACGACAACGAGCGGTCTTACGCCCCGACCATCGGCGGCCTGGCGCATCACCTGGCGACGCTGCGGACCACCCATGGCTACGAGCGCTTCCTCGAGTGGGGCAAGCGGGTGCTCGGGCGCACGCCGTTCGTCGGCCCTCCCGTCTACGAAGCGCTGCACGGGGTGAAGAAGGGGCTCAAGGACATCGTCGCGCCCCAGGGCATGTTCGAGGACCTGGGGCTGAAGTACATCGGTCCCGTCGACGGCCACGACCTCGAGGCCGTCGAGCATGCGTTGGGTCGCGCACGTGGCTTCCCCGGACCGGTGCTGGTGCACTGCATCACTCGCAAGGGCCTGGGCTACAAGCCCGCCGAGGACGACGTCACCGACCACTTCCACGGCATCGGCGTCATCGACCCGGAGACGGGTCAGCCGCTGGCCGCCACGGGCACGTCGTGGACCAGCGTCTTCTCCGACGAGCTGGTCAAGGTCGGCGCCGACCGACCGGACGTCGTCGGCATCACGGCCGCCATGTTGATCCCTGTCGGGCTGGACGCCTTCGCGGAGGAGTACCCCACTCGGGTCTTCGACGTGGGCATCGCCGAACAGCACGCCACGACGTCCGCGGCCGGGCTGGCGATGGGCGGCCTGCACCCGGTCGTGGCGGTCTACGCGACGTTCCTCAACCGGGCGTTCGACCAGGTGCTGATGGACGTCGCGCTGCACGGGTGCGGTGTCACCTTCTGCCTGGACCGCTCCGGGGTGACCGGCCCGGACGGCGCCAGCCACCACGGCATGTGGGACATGGCGTTCCTGCAGGTCGTGCCCGGGCTGCGCCTGGCCGCGCCGCGCGACGCGGCGACGCTGCGCGAGGAGTTACGTGAGGCGGTCGCCGTCGATGACGCGCCGACGGTGCTGCGCTACCCCACAGGCGCCGTCGGTCCCGACCTGCCGGCGCTCGACCGACGTGGCGGCGTCGACATCATGGTCCGCGACGGCGACGACGTGCTCATCGTCGCCGTGGGCTCGATGGTGGCGATGTGCCTGGAGGTGGCAGAACGCTGCGGGCAGCACGGAGTCGGTGTCGCAGTCGTCGACCCCCGATGGGTCAAGCCGGTGCCGGCCCAGCTGGTCGAGATGGCTGCGGGTGTCCGCGCGGTCGTGGTCGTCGAGGACGGCCTTCGCGGGGGCGTCTCCGGGGCGATCGCAGCGGCCTTGCGGGACGCCGGAGTCAGCACCCCGTTGCGCGACTTCGGGCTTCCGCCGGAGTTCCTCGAGCACGGCACGCGTGCCGAGATCCTGGCCCAGCACGGTCTGACCGCGCAGAACGTCTCGCGTGCCACCGTCGAGCTGGTGGCCATGCTCGACGGCGACCGCGAACGTCACCACGTCGCTGACTGACGCGCGTCAGCGGAACAGCATCGGCCGCAGATGAGCCGACTCGGCGGCCGGGTCGCGCAGCACGATCTCGGCCGGGTCGCCGCCCGCCGGAGCCAACGTCACCTCGTCGACCGTGAGCAGCAGCGGGCGGGAGAAGCCGCGCTCGAGCGGGTCGGTCGCAGCGGCGGCCGCAATGACGTACGCCGGGTCGATCCGGCTCAGGTCCAGCCAGCCGCGACGCCGCATCGGCACCGCGACGGCGCGCAGGCCGGTGCCGTCCCGGGTGGACATCGCCAGCCGGAACAGCCGCGAGCCGAGCAGCGTGACGACATCGCAGTCACCGATCGGCCGCAAGACCGCACCGGTGCTCAACCGTTCGCCCGCAAGTCCGCCCATCCGCTCGAGGTAGTCGACCATGTCGGGCCACCAACCGGGCAGGTCGATCTCGGCGGCGTCCAACGCCCCTTGCGGGATCACGACGACCTCGTCCGGGTCGTTGCCGACGCCGAGGAAACCGAAGCCGAGGTCGAGTGCGTCGCCCATGACCCGCTGCTGAACCCAGTCCAGGCCCGGATGGAGCGGGTGGTCCACAGGAAGTCCCACCGGTCGAGCCAGCTCGCGGAGCTCGTCGGGATGCCGGTCGGCGACGGTCCTGCGACCGACGAGCCAGCCCCGGATCCGCGCCCTGGCCAGGTCGCTCTCCGGTGCGGCACCGCCGAGCGCCCGGCGCAGCTCGACCCAGCCGACCTCGACGGGGATGACGCCGGGCAGCAGCACGCCGTCGTCCATCGGGACGATGTCCACGTCGTCCAGTACCGACACCGCAAGCGCGATGCGGCGCAGCTCTGGCGACCCCGGTGCCTCCACATCCCGACGGTACCCGCGGGACACACCACCTCAACTCACCCGTCGGGGTGACTGGCGACCACGCTGGGTGACCGGCAGCACCGCGCGCGGGTGGGGCAGGCCACTCACGGAGCGTTTTGTCAAGCACGACGGCGGGCATGAGCCGCTCGACAAACCGAGTTCGGGGCCTCGGACCGCATCCGGAACGAAGGCGAAGACTCGTGATGGTTGTCCCGGCCAAGAGCGGCTCCACGTCATGACACGCGAGCAGCTCGTGTCGGCTGAGACGGTCAAGATGAACGATGCGCGACGGATGGCAGCTGCCCTGGGCAGCCAGAGCCCGACTACACGCAAGAGCGGAACACTCGCGGACGGGCAGTCGGGGCAGAAGCCCTCTGCGTAGGTGGTCCGCTCAGCGACCGGCGCCCGCCCAGGTCACGGTGACCAGCCGGCGTGCGCCGGCTGGGTGGCGCGTCATCAGCTCGCGCACCTCCTCGATCCGCGCGCGGGGCAGGCAGAGCTGGCGGCGGGTGAGGTCGACCCAGGTCTCGAGCAGCTCGCCGGTGCGCCTTGCCGGAGCGCGCACCCGCTCGTGCACGCGGGGGCTCAGCCCGGCCTCCGCCAGCACCTCGAGCGCCAGCTCCACCGTCGGCCCCTCGGGTCGGGTCTGGTCGTGGACCTCCTGCCACATCGGCGCCAGTCGCACCCAGGGATGCGCATCGGTGAGCTCCACCGCGACCAGACCGCGGCTCCGGTCGGTCAGGGCGCGCACGAAGGGGACCAGGTCGGCCACGTTGTAGAACACGTGACCGCACACGGCCACGTCGGCCACCGGAACGTCTGCCGCCAGGTCCGGCCATCGCCCTTCGTACGTCGTGGCCAGGATCCCCGCCTCGGCGGCCGATGCCTCGAGAGCTCGCAGCATGCCGGCCTGCTGGTCCACGGCGTGGAGCGTGGTGCGGGCCCGCATGGCCGGGAGGCTGGCCGCACCTCCGCCTGCGCCCACGTCGAGCACGGAACCGTCCGGAGGCAGCGCGGCCCGCACCGCCTCGTGCAGGTGCGACGGCTCGTGCTCCGACGGCGACTCGGGAGCGAACAGCGCCGGAGGGAGGTCGTAGGGGTCGTCCTCGGCGGCGTCGAGGATCCTCTGGTCGATCGCCCAGGCCCTGAGCTCGGCCGCCCACTGCTCTGCCGCGGTCACCGCGACACCGTAGCCATTACGATCGGTCGACAGGCAGGTCGGGCGGCGGATCGGGGAGCTGGTGGAGGTCGAGCCCGAGGCGGCATCGGTCCCACCGGACGCCGAGCCTGCTCAGCGGTCGCGACGTGGCGGGCGCTGGACTGCCCTTCTACTCGTACTCGTCCTCGTGGCGGCCGGGGTCGTGACGGCCGTCGTGGCGACCACCAGGTCCGGCGGGCCCGCAACGAAAGCTCGCCCGGTCGGCCCGCTGACCAAGGATCAGGCCGCGGCCCGCGACCGGGCCGAGCGGGTGATCCTGCGCCGGCGGGCCCAGGCGGTGCTCCACCACGACCGTGCTGCGTGGATGGCGGATCTCGACAACAGCGACGCCGGTTTCGTGGCCGAGCAGAAGCAGGTCTACGACAACCTGTCCCAGCTCACGTTCACCACCTGGCGGTACGAGCCGATCGGGCGCGACTACAACCGACCCGATCTCGCGGCGAAGTACCCGGGTGAGCCCTACCACCTCCCGGCCGTCCTGCTGCACTACGCGATCAAGGGGTACGACGTGGCGCCGGTCGCCCGGCCCGAGGTCCTCACGTTCGTCCGCCACCGACACCGCTGGCTGCTGGCGAGCGACACCGACGGGGACCAGGACCTCCCTCCGACCGGGCACGCCGATCCCTGGGACCGGCGCGCCATGGTCACCGGACGCGGCAAGCACGTCCTGGTCCTCGCCGATGCGCAGGACCGCTCACGGCTGTCCGCCGTGGTCCGGGTCGCCGACGCCTCGGTCTCCCGCGTTGCCGACATGTGGCCCACGGGCTGGCGCCGGAAGGTCGTGGTGGTCGCGGTGCGCGACCAGCAGCTGATCGAGACCTACTTCCGCACCGACCTGCAGTCCTCGGAGAACGTCGCCGCGGTCGCCGTGCCCGCATTCGACTACGTCCCCGGATGGTCGACCTCGACCGGGGCGGCGCCGGCGAAGAGTCGCAGCCGGGTCATCATCAACCCGCGCTACTTCGACCCGACCGACGCGTTCAACCAGAACCTGCTGACCCATGAGATCACCCACGTCGCGACTCAGGGCGAGACCTTCCGCGGGGCTCCGACCTGGCTGGTCGAGGGTGCCGCCGAGTACACGGCGTACCGCTCGCAGGGGGCGCCGGCGAACGTGGGGCTGACCCCGAAGCTGCGCAAGGAGGTGTCGACGGGTTCGGTCACGCTGCCGACGTACGACTTCTACCAGGGTGACGTCGGCGGACACTACGTCACGGGCCGGCTGGCCTGCTCGCTGATCGCGCGCGACTACGGCGAAGCCAAGCTGCGCGCGGTCTACGCCCGGCTCGGCCGCGTCACCGACGAGGCGCTGACCATCCAGGCGCAGGACCAGGTCTTCCACCGGATGCTCGGCACCACCGAGGCGGCCTTCGAGAAGCGGCTCGCGACCTACATCGGGCAGGTCGGCCGGTAGCAGAGACCAGCGGTACCGTCAGCCGCCGCCGCTGACCAGCGGTACGTCAGCCGCCGATGACCAGCGGTACGCGTCAGCCGCGCGCGTTGGACCGGTCGGGGGAGCGTGGTGGGACCGGTTGGTCCGCGGCCGGCGAAGCCGGTGTGGCCGGCTGCCGTGCCTTACTCCGGGCCGGACGGAAGAACAGGACCATGACCGGGACCAGGTAGAGGAGCCAGACGACGACCTGCAGCCAGGTGGTCTCGGCGCTGAAGTTGACGGTGCCCTTGAGCAGGCTGCCGTACCAGCTGTGCGGCGGGACCGCGTCGCTCACGTTCCACGCGACACCTCCTGGTTCCGGCAGCAGCCCGGACTCCTGCAGGTCGTGCACGCCGTAGGACAGCACCCCGGCCGCGACGACGATCAGCCCGGCGCCGGTCCAGGTGAAGAACCTCGCGAGGTTGATCGCGATCGCGCGGCGGTAGAGCAGCCAACCGAGCCCGACCGCGCACAGGATCCCGAGCGTGGCACCGGCCAGGGGGCTGATCCCGCTGCCCGCCGACTGCGCGGCGGCCCAGATGAACAGCGAGGTCTCCAGGCCCTCCCGGGCCACCGCCAGGAATGCGGTCGCGGTCAGCGCGAGCGTCCCCATCATCAGTGCGGAGTCGAGCCGGCCCTGCAGGTCGGTCTTGAGGAAGCGCGCGGTCCGGCGCATCCAGAAGATCATCCAGGTGACGAAGCCGACCGCGAGGACCGACATCACCCCGCTGAACGCCTCGGACGCCTCATCGTCGAGGTTGTCGGTCGCGAAGGTCAGCAGCGCACCGAACCCCAGGCTGAGCGCGACGGCGGCCACGACGCCGATCCAGACGTTGCCGAGCCGGTCGCGATGGCCGGTCTTGACCAGGTAGGCGACCAGGATGCTGACGACGAGCGTGGCCTCGAGGCCCTCACGGAGACCGATGAGGAAGTTGGCAAGCACCGGGGCGGTCCTTCGAGTCTTGAGCGGGCGAGTTAGGCAACCCTAACCTAACCAGAGCCGACGAACAAAACGCAAGACCGGTGTTGGCGAAATCTACTAGTCCGCCGCGCCCGCCCGGACGGCGACCCGGTCGAGGGCGCGGGCCAACGCGGTCGCGGTCAGCTCCACCTGCCACTCCCGGGCGCCGAGATCGCGCAGCGCCGAGGCGACGATGTCACTGTCGAGCTGCTCGGGCGGGGTCCACGAGAGCCGGCGGATCGCGTCTGGTGCGAGCAGGTTCTCGGTCGGCAGCCCGTGCTCGTCGGCGATGGCGGCGACCGCTGCTCTGGCCGCGCTGAGCCGACCCGCC
>JAVEDG010000417.1 GCA_030841245.1 Actinomycetota bacterium | reverse complement strand
ACGGGGTGTTGTCCGTGTCGCCGTGGATGACCTCGACGTCCTCGGGCGGGATGCCGACCTCCTGCGCGACGATCTGCGCGAAGGTCGTCTCGTGGCCCTGCCCCTGGGTCTGCACGGACAGCCGCAGCTGGGCCTTGCCGGTCGGGTGCACGCGCAGCTCGCAGCCGTCGGCCATGCCCAGGCCCAGGATGTCCATGTGCTTGCGCGGCCCCGCGCCGACACCCTCGGTGAAGAAGCTGAGGCCGATGCCCATCAGCTCGCCGCGGGCCCGCTTCTCGGCCTGCTCGCGCCGCAGCTCCTCGTACCCGGCCATGTCCATCGCCAGGCGCAGCGCCCGCGGGTAGTCGCCGGAGTCGTACTCCCAGCCGGTCTTGCTGAGGTACGGGAACTGGTCGGGCTGGATCAGGTTCTTCATCCGCAGCTCGGCCGGGTCCACGCCGAGCTCGTCGGCGAGCACGTCGACCATCCGCTCGACGAGGTACACCGCCTCGGTGACCCGGAACGAGCACGCGTAAGCCACACCACCGGGCGCCTTGTTGGTGTAGACGCCGGTCACCCTGCAGTGCGCGGCCTGCAGGTCGTAGGACCCGGTGAAGATGTGGAAGAAGCCCGCAGGGAACTTGGTCGGCTGCGCGGTCCCGTTGAATGCTCCGTGGTCAGCGAGCACGTCGACACGCAGACCGGTGATCTTGCCGTCGCGGGTCGCCGCGATCGACCCGGTCATGTGGTAGTCGCGGGCGAACGCGGTCGACATCAGGTGCTCGCTGCGGTCCTCCATCCACTTCACCGGTCGCTTGGTGACGATCGAGCCGACCACCGCGCAGACGTAGCCCGGATAGATCCCGACCTTGCCGCCGAACCCGCCACCGATGTCGGGAGAGATGATCTGGATCTTGTGCTCCGGGATGCCGGAGACGAGCGAGTACACCGTCCGGTGGGCGTGCGGTGCCTGGTTGGTGGACCAGACGGTGAGCTTGCCGGTGACGGGATCCATGCTGGCGACCGTGCCGCAGGTCTCCATCGGCGACGGGTGCACCCTCGGGTAGAGCATCTCCTGGGTGACGACGACCTCGGCCTTGGCGAACACGTCGTCGGTGGCGGCCCGGTCACCGGCCTCCCAGTCGAAGATGTGGTTGTCGGTCTTGCCCTCGATGTCGTCGCGGATCACCGGGGCTTCGGGGTCGAGCGACTTCTTCGCGTCGATGACCGGCGGCAGCTGCTCGTAGGTCACGTCGATCAGCTCGAGCGCGTCACGGGCGGAGTACTTGTCCTCCGCGATGACGAACGCCACCTCCTGGCCCTGGAAGCGCACCTTGTCGGTCGCGAGGACAGCCTGCACGTCCATCGACAGGGTCGGCATCCAAGCCAGGCTGAGCGTCTCCAGCACAGCCCCGGTGAGGACGGCCTTGACCTTGGGGTGCGCCTCGGCCGCCGACGTGTCGATCGAGACGATCCGCCCGTGTGCCATCGGCGATCGCAGGATCGCGGCGTGCAGCATGCCGGGCAGCGTCACGTCGTCGAGGTAGTGCCCCTTTCCGCGCAGGAAGCGCACGTCCTCCTTGCGCAGCATCCGGCCGAACCCTATGGGGTTGCCGCCGGCGGAGGTCGGTGCCGTCTCGTACATCGGCGTCTCTGTCGTGGTCATGCCGTCGCCCCCGCGCTCGCCTCGCGCACCTCCGGCGTGTCGGTCGCGTCCGTCCCCGCTGCGTCGGCGCCGACCGGATGCGTCGCGGCCCAGCGGACAGCTCGCACGATGTTCTCGTAGCCCGTGCACCGGCACATCTGCCCGGAGATCGCGTCCCGGATGTCGTCCTCGCTCGGGTCGGGATTGTGGTCGAGCAGCCAGCGCGAGGTCATCATCATCGCCGGCGTGCAGAAGCCGCACTGCAGGCCGTGCTCCTGCATGAAGCCTTCCTGCACCGGGTCCAGCACGCCGTCCTGCTCGAGATCCTCGACCGTCCTCACCCGGTGGCCGCCGGCCATCGCCGTCAGGACCGTGCAGCTCTTGACCGGCTTGTCGTCGAGCCACACGACACAGGTGCCGCACTGCGACGTGTCACAGCCCCAGTGGGTGCCGGTCAGCCCGAGGTGGTCGCGCACGAAGTGAACGAGCAGCAGCCGCGGCTCGATCTCGCCGCTGACCTCTTCGCCGTTGACCGTCATGGTCACCCGCATCGTCGCCGTACCCGTCGTGTCAGCCATCGTCTACGCCTCCCCGCCGGCTCGCGCGATCGCGCGGCGCAGTGCTCGAGCCGTCAGCTCCTGCACCAGATGGCGCTTGTACTCGACCGGACCCCGCTGGTCGGCGACCGGGTTGCTGTGCTCGGCCGCGATCCGTCCGGCCTCGGCGAGCGTGTCCACGCTCGGCTCCTTGCCGACGAGGAAGGCCTCGGCCTCGGGCGCGCAGAAGTGCTCGGCTCCGACAGCCGTCATGCCGAGACCGACCTCCGCGATGGCGACGCCGTCCAGCACGACGTACGCGCCGGCGCTGGCCGCGGCCCAGTCTCCCGCGCGCCGCTTCACCTTCTCGTACGCCGAGCCGGCACCGGTCCGGATCGGCACCCGGACCTCGGTGAGGATCTCGGCCGGGCCGACCGCGGTCTCGTAGGGACCGGAGTGGAACTCCCGGGCCGGGACGGTGCGGGTGCCGCCGGACGACCGGATGACCATCGTCGCGCGCAGCGCGGAGCCGACGGCCGACAGGTCCTCGGCAGGGTCGGCCTGGCAGAACGACCCCCCGACCGTGCCCCAGAGCCGGACCACGGGGTCGGCGATCAGCTTCTCGGCGTCGACAACGATCGGGAGGTGCTCGCGGACGACCGGCGACTCGAGCAGGCTCGCGTGCCGGGTCAGCGCACCGATCGCGATCTCGTCGCCCTCGACCTTGATGTAGTCGAGGTCGGAGAGATCGTTGATGTCGATCACGCACTCGGGTTGGGCCAGCCGCAGGCGCATCATCGGCAGCAGGCT
>JAVEDG010000413.1 GCA_030841245.1 Actinomycetota bacterium | reverse complement strand
TGTGCGAGCTCGTCTTTGACGGCTGCGGTCATGGCCATGGGGTCAGATCCTGTCACTTGTCGTGCCTGCGTGTGTGCTGTCGCGCTGTCGATCTCCGGCCGGCTCAGGGTCCGCCGTCATGGCGTGGCTGCGGCGCCGATGATCTCCCGGTACGCCGTTGCCAGCCGGGCCGCGTCGTGGCGCGGCGTACCGTCGTCACGGGCCACCCGGGCCAACACGGTCCGCGCGCCGAACGTTCCCGCCATCCGCTCGAAGGCGGCCCGGTCGCTGACGGTTGCCGAGTCGGCGAGCACGACGTCGAGGCGCAGTCCCGGCGCGTGCTCACGGAGCACCTCCAGGTGGTTCTCCGGCGAGAACCCGTCGGTCTCCCCCGGCTGAGCGGCAAGGTTGAGCGCGACGACCCGACGGGCCGCCGTCTCGTGCAGCGCCTTGGCGAGATCCGGGACGAGCAGGTGCGGGATCACGCTGGTGAACCACGACCCCGGCCCGAGCACCACCCAGTCGGCCTCGAGGATCGCCTCGACCGCCTCCGGGCAGGCGTCGGGCTCGGCCGGCACCAGCGAGATGCTGCGCACCGGGTCGGGGCAGGTGGCCACCGCCACCTGGCCGCGCACGGTCCTGGTCCCGGCCGCCGTCTCGACCTCCGCCTCGATGTCGAGCGGGGTGAGCGACATCGGCAGCACCCGCCCCTGCGCCTCGAGCAGGCGCCCGACCAGGTCCAGCGCGGCCACCGAGTCCCCCAACAACTCCCACAGCGCCACGATCAGCAGGTTGCCGACGGCGTGGTCGTGCAGGTCACCTCCGCTGCGGAACCGGTGCTGCACGACCCTGCTCCAGGTGCGGCCCCAGTCGTCGTCGCCGCAGAGGGCAGCGAGCGCCATCCGCAGGTCGCCGGGGGGAAGCACCCCCATCTCTCGGCGCAACCGGCCGCTGGACCCGCCGTCATCGGCGACGGTCACGACCGCGGTCACGTGCGCGCAGGCGCGACGCAGCGCGGACAGTGAGGCGGCCAGACCGTGGCCACCGCCGAGCGCGACGACTCGCTGCGGCAGGAGAGGCGGCCGGAAGGTGGGCTCGCTCATTCGCGGCCGAGGTCCCGGTGCACGACTGCGACGTCCATGTCGGACCCGTCGAGGCGGCGCGCGAGCTCCTCGGCCACCGCGACCGATCGGTGCTTGCCGCCGGTGCACCCGACCGCGATGGTGGCATACCGCTTGCCCTCTCGGCGGTAGCCGGCCGCGATGATGCCCAGCAACGTGGTGTAGCCGTCGAGGAACTCCGGCGCACCGGGCTGGCTGAGCACGTAGTCGCGCACCTGCTCGTCGCGGCCGGTCAGCGGCCGCAGCTCGGGCACCCAGTGCGGGTTGGGCAGGAACCGGCAGTCCACCACGAGGTCGGCGTCGACCGGCAGGCCGTACTTGTAGCCGAACGAGATCACGGTGGTGTGCAGCTGGGTGCCCGCCTCCTCGAAGGCGGCCATCACCTTGGCGCTGAGCTCGTGGACGTTGAGGTTGCTCGTGTCGATCACGATGTCCGCCTCGGCCCGGAGGTCGCGCAGCACCTCGCGCTCGCGGGCGATGCCCTCGGACAGCCGACCGTCGCCCTGCAAGGGGTGCGGCCGCCGGACCGACTCGTAGCGGCGGACCAGCGTTTCGTCGGAGGCCTCCAGGAAGATGATCCGCGGATCGCTGCCCTGCGTCGTGAGGTCGGTGATCGCGGCGGTGAGGTCGGTGAAGAACGAGCCGGCGCGTACGTCGACCACTGCCGCCATGCGCGAGACGTTCCCCCGGGTCCGGCCACCGAGCTCGGCGAGGGTCGAGAGCAGCCCCGGCGGGAGGTTGTCGACCACGAACCAGCCCAGGTCCTCCAGGACGTTGGCCGCGGTCGAGCGACCCGCTCCGGACATGCCGGTGATGATCACGAGCTCGGGCAGGTGGGGCAGCTCGGGCCCCGGCTCGTCGGTCACGGCGCCTCCTCGGTGGCTGCGTGCGTCGTGGGGGTCTCTCGACCCGGTGGAGCGGGACCGTCCTCGAGGATCTCGCCGGTGGCGGTGTTGACCGCGGGCAGCCCGGGCCGGCGGTCGGCGAGTGCTGCGACCACCGCGGCCGCGGTCGTGGGCCCGACGCCGGGCACGTCGGCGATCTCCTCGACCCCCGCGGCAGCGAGCCGCTTCAGGGAGCCGAACCGGCGCAGCAGCGCCTTGCGCCGGGACTCCCCGAGCCCTGGGATGCCGTCCAGCGCACTGGCCGTCATCGACCTCGAGCGGCGGCTGCGGTGCAGCGCGATGGCGAACCGGTGCGCCTCGTCACGGACCCGCTGCAGCAGGTAGAGCCCCTCGCTGGTGCGCGCCAGCACGACCGGGTGGGGGTCCCCGGGCAGCCAGACCTCCTCGAGGCGCTTGGCCAGACCGCACAGCGCCACGTCGTCGATCCCGAGCGCGTCCAGCGCACGCTGCGCGGCAGCCACCTGGGGAGCGCCGCCGTCGACCACGACGAGGTTCGGGGGGTAGGCGAACCTGCGTGGCCGACCGGTCTCCGGGTCGATCCCGACCGGCCCGGACACCTCGTTGGTGCCGGAGCCCGATGCCCCTCCGGTGGCCCCGCCGGCCGTCCCAGCCGCGTCGGCCGGCGGGTCCGGGACGGTGAAGTCCTCGCCGGTGCGTGCGCGCTCTTCCACGTAACGACGGAAGCGCCGGGAGATCACCTCCTCGATGGAGGCGGTGTCGCCCCTGCCGGACCAGCCCTTGATCACGAACCGGCGGTACTCGCTCTTGCGGGCCAACCCGTCCTCGAAGACCACCATGGAGGCGACCACGTCGTTGCCCTGCAGGTTCGACACGTCGTAGCACTCGATGCGCAACGGTGCCTCGTCGAGCCCCAGGCCCTCCTGGATCTCGGCGAGCGCGCGGCTGCGGCTGGTCAGGTCGCTGCCGCGCCTGGTCTTGTGCAACGCGAGGGACTGCCCCGCATTGCGGGCGACGGTCTCCATCAGCGAGCGCTTCTCCCCGCGCCGGGGCACCCGCAGGTCAACGTTGTGCCCGCGCAGGGCGCTCAGCCAGCTGGTGACCGCTGCCCCGTCGTCCGGCAGGACGGGCACGAGCACCTCGCGCGGCACCGTGTCGCCGGACTCCCCGCCGTACACCTGCTGGAGGAAGTGCTCGACCAGGTCCGCGGTCGTGAGGTCCTCGACCTTGTCGACCACCCAGCCCCGCTGCCCGCGGACCCGCCCGCCGCGCACGTAGAACACCTGCACGGCCGCCTCGAGCGGGTCCTCGGCGAGCGCGATGACGTCCGCGTCGGTGCCGTCGCCGAGCACCACGGCCTGCTTCTCGACCGCACGCTCCAGCGCCTTGATGTCGTCGCGCAGCCGAGCCGCCCGCTCGTAGTCCTGGTTGGCCGCTGCCACCTGCATGTCCTTCTCGAGCCGACGCAGGTAGGGGCCGGTCTGGCCCGCCATGAAGTCGCAGAAGTCCTCGACGATCGCCCGGTGCTCGTCGGCGCTGACCCGTCCGACGCACGGCGCCGAGCACTTGCCGATGTAGCCCAGCAGGCACGGTCGCCCGACCTGACCGGCCCGTTTGAACACCCCGGCGGAGCAGGTCCGGGCCGGGAACACCCGCAGCAGCAGGTCGAGCGTCTCCCGGATTGCCCAGGCGTGGGAGTAGGGGCCGAAGTAGCGCACGCCCTTGCGTTTCGGGCCCCTCATTACCTGCAGCCGGGGGAAATCCTCGTTGAGCGTCACGGCCAGGCTGGGATAGCTCTTGTCGTCCCGGTAGCGGATGTTGAACCGCGGGTCGAACTCCTTGATCCAGTTGTACTCGAGCTGCAGCGCCTCGACCTCGGTCGACACCACCGTCCACTCGACCGACGCGGCGCTGGTCACCATCGCCTGGGTACGTGCGTGCAGGTTGGCGAGGTCCTGGAAGTAGGAGCCCAGCCGGGAGCGCAGGCTGCGGGCCTTCCCGACGTAGATCACGCGGCCGTGCTCGTCCCGGAAGCGGTACACCCCCGGCGCTTCGGGGACCGACCCAGAGGCAGGTCGGTACGACGCCGGGTCAGCCACCCGTCAACACTACGACGAGGCGGTGACCGGACGCGGGCGCCGCGACGAGCGTCTCACGCCTGCAGGACCTGACCTCCGGAGACCTTGATCTTGACCGGCGGCAGTGGGCGTGGGGCCGGACCCGCCACGACCGAACCGTCGCTGATCTTGTACTCGCTGCCGTGGCACGGGCACATGATCAGCCCGTTCTGGATCTGGCTGACGGGACACGACATGTGCGTGCAGATCGAGCTGAACGCCTTGAACTGCCCTTTGGTGGGCTGGGTGACCACGACGTTGGGGTCGGAAAGGATCTTGCCGCCGCCGACCGGGACGGAGGCCGTCGCGACCAGCGCTGTGCCCTTGCCGCCGCTGGCACCCCCACCGCCGCCCGCGCCGTTCCCGCCACCGCCCGTGCTCCGGGGGGCCGGCGAGCCGTTGCCTGTTCCGCTCTGCGTCGTGGTCGTCGATCCGCCACCGCAGGCGGCGAGCGCTCCGGCCGCGCCGACGGCAGCGACGAGGCCGAGAGCCTGCCGACGGCTCGTGAGGCGAGCTCCCGATGGTGCGGCCGACGCGGCGCGGGTGGACGGTGGGGTGGACGCCGTCTCATCGTCTCGAGTCGTCATAACCTCCACCAACGACCTGGGAACCCCGATGGTTCACCCGCTGCCCGGATCGTGGGCAGCGCGCTGCGCAGGACGGAGATGCCCGGACGTGCTCCGGTCAGTCGCCCGTGGGGGTGATGAGCCCGTCCCGGATGGCCACCGACAGTGCCTCGAGCTTGGAGTGCACACCGAGCTTGGCGAGG
>JAVEDG010000394.1 GCA_030841245.1 Actinomycetota bacterium | reverse complement strand
ACGTACGGGCCGGCTCGGTCGACGAGGCGGTCGGTGCCCTGCGGGAGCACGGAGACGACGCCAAGGTGATGGCCGGCGGGCAGTCGCTGATCCCGCTGCTGCGGCTGCGGCTGAGCTACCCCGAGGTCATCGTGGACATCGGCCGGGTCGCCGAGATGCAGGGCATCCGCGAGGACGGCGACCACCTGGTGATCGGTGCGATGACGACGCACGACGAGGTGTTGCGCAGCGACCTCGTGCGTCAGCACGCCGGCCTGATCGCCGAGGCGACCGCGACGGTGGCCGACCCGGCGGTGCGCCACCGCGGGACCTTCGGCGGTTCCCTGGCCCACGCCGACCCGGCCGGCGACCTGCCGGCCGTGGCACTCGCGCTCGACGCCGAGTTCGTCGTCGCCGGCGACGGCGGGCGCCGCACCGTCGCGGCCAAGGACTTCTTCGTCGACTACCTGCAGACCGCGGTGGCACCGGACGAGGTGCTGGTGGAGGTCCGCGTACCCAAGCTGGGCAGTGGATGGGGCTATCGGTACGAGAAGTTCCACCGGGTCGCGCAGTCGTGGGCCATCGTCGGCGTCGCCGCGGTCGTGCACCGGTCCAACGGCACCATCGAGGCGGCGCGGGTGGGGCTGACCAACATGGGATCTACACCGTTGCGCGCCGGCGCGACCGAGCAGGCGCTGGCCGGAGCCGCCGTCGACGGCATCGCTGCCGCGGCGGAGCACGCGGCTGACGGCACCAGCCCCACGAGCGACCTCGGCGGTCAGGCCGACTACCGGCAGCACCTGGCCAGGGTCCTGACCCGCAGGGCGCTGACCGCGGCGGCAGGGGGGTAGCGGACCCCGCCGTACTCCACCATGATCGTGAGGGGACTCCGCCCGACGTGAGTCCCCTCACGCGTCAGCAGCAGGAGGGACCGAGATGCAGCTCGAGCACGAGTTCGTGGTGCCAGTGCCGGTGGCCCGGGCCTGGGACGTGCTCCTCGACGTCGAGCGCATCGCGCCGTGCATGCCGGGGGCCACGGTCGACTCCTTCGACGGCGCGACCGTGCACGGGCGGGTCAAGGTCAAGGTCGGCCCGATCCAGGTGACCTACGCCGGTGAGGCGAAGTTCGTCGAGAAGGACGAAGCCGGACGACGGGTGGTGCTCGACGCCAGCGGCAAGGAGGCCCGGGGGTCCGGTACGGCGAACGCGACGATCGTGAGCACGATGCACGACGAGGGTGACAACACCAGGGTCACGGTCACGACCGACCTGAACATCACCGGCCGGCCGGCGCAGTTCGGTCGCGGGGTGATGGTCGAGGTGGGCAACAAGCTGCTCGGCCGGTTCGCCGACTGCCTGGCCGAGGAGATCGGCGGTGGTTCTGCACCGACACCCGAAGCCACACCGACCTCGACCGGCGCGACGTCGACGGCGCCGGCGTCGGACCCCACGCCGATCCGGCCCGAGGTGCGGCCGCGTGCACCGCAGGACGAGGCGATCGACCTGCTCGACACCGCCGGGCTGCCGGTGCTGAAGCGGCTGCTGCCGGTCCTGGGCGGCCTGCTGGTGGTGGTCGTCCTGTGGCGGCTGCTCCGCCGCCGCTGACGTCGCTGTTCGCCCTCGGCCGAGCCGCTGCGCAGGCGACCACGCCCTCGGCGAACAAGGCTGGTGCGGGCGCGTCGTCTGGGCGAGTGTCACAGCCATGCGACTGCTGATCATCGGAGGCACGTCGTTCCTCGGCCGGGCCGTCGCCGAGGAAGCGCTTCGCAGGGGCGACGACGTCACCACGTTCAACCGTGGCGTGTCGGGGACGGACGTGCCCGGCGTACATGCACTGCGCGGTGACCGTGCGGTCGAAGCCGACCTCGCCGCGCTCGACCTCCTCGAGGTCGACGGCGTCGTCGACACCTGCGGCTTCGTGCCCCGGGTGGTGGGCGAGTCGGTCCGTCGGCTGCGGGGACGGGCCGGGCGCTACGTGTTCGTCTCGAGCATGTCGGCGACGTCGAGCTGGCCGGAGCGCCCGACTCCGGACGGGGCACCGGGTCAGCCCTGCCCCAGTGACGCGGGACCGGACGACGGCGACTACGGCGTGCTCAAGGCGGGGTGCGAGCGGGCGGTCGTCGAGGCGTTCGGCGAGGACGCGGCGACGGTGGTGCGGGCCGGTCTGATCCTCGGGCCGCACGAGAACGTGGGGCGGCTGCCGTGGTGGCTGCGCCGGATCGCGAAGGGCGATGAGGTCCTGGCGCCGGGTGACCCCGACATCGCGATGCAGCTGGTCGACGCCCGCGACCTGGCGGCCTTCATGCTCGACATGATCGCCACCGGCACCGGCGGCACCTTCAACGCGACCGGCCCGCGCGGCAACGCGACCATGGGCAGCTGGCTGGGCGACTGCCTGGCCGCGACCGGATCCGACGCCGCCCTCACCTGGGTGGACGACCAGCTGCTGCTCGACGAAGGTGTCGAGCCGTGGACCGAGCTGCCGCTGTGGATGCCTCCGGGGCAAGGCGCAGACCACGCCTGGGATGCTGACACCGCGGCCGCGGAGGCAGCCGGGCTGCGGTCGCGACCGGTGGCCGACACCGTGCGGGACACCTGGGAGTGGCTGCGGGTCGGTGCGCCATCCGCGATCGCCCCACAGCACGCCGACCGGCCGCAGCACGGCATCGACCCCGAGAAGGAGAGGGCGATCCTGGACAGGTGGCACGCCCGCTGAGCGTTGTCCGGCTCAGAGCGCGTCGAGCAGCGCTACCAGGTCGTCGGCGACACGCTCGGGGTCGGCGCACGCGGCGAAGTGACCCAGGTCGCGGTCGACCACCGGCCAGCCCCGCGACCGGGCGGACCGGGCGGCCGAGTCGTACGACGCGGAGTGGTGCAGGTAGCCGCACGGCGCGTCCGGCCAGTCGGCGGTGACCGGCAACGGCTCGGTGAAGAAGTCCAGCCCGCGCGGGCGCAGCGAGGCCACCAGGTCGTCGCGGACCCGCTGGTCCGGGACCAGGTCCCGCAGCTCCTCCGACGTCCAGGTCGGGAACCGCGCGCCCGAGCGGAGCTCCTCCTCCAGGTCGGCGGCAAAGGCCGGGTCCTCCGCGTGCATCAGGGTCAGCCGGGTCGCCTCGCGCACGGGTGGCAGGCCGGCGTCGACGAAGACGTACCCACGCACCCGGCGCCCGGCCGCACGGGCGGCGGCAGCCAGTGGTGGCAGGAGGTAACCCGCACCGGAGTGCCCGGCGAGCACCGCGTCCTCCGGCCGCGCCGCCCTCAGCTGGGTCGCGGCTCGCGCGACGTAGGTCACGGCGTACGGCGGCGCGTCGTCGTCGGTCACGTCGAGCACGACCGTGTGGACCCTGCGGTCGCCCAGGGCGACCGGCAGCCCTCCCCACGCCGCTGGTCCCGTCACCGGGCTGTGCGCGAGCACGACCGTCGTCATGTCGCCAGCCTGCCCTAGGCTGCCGCACCATGAGCACACCCGAGACCGACCGTGACGAGCTGCTCGGCCAGATCACCAAGAAGGCAGTGGTGCACGGAAAGGTCACGCTGTCGTCGGGAGCCGAGGCCGACTACTACGTCGACCTCCGCCGGATCACGCTCGACGCGGAGGCGGCCCCGCTCGTCGGTCGCGTGATGCTCGAGGCCACGCGCGACCTGGACTTCGACGCCGTCGGCGGCCTGACCCTCGGCGCCGACCCAGTGGCGGCCGCGATGCTGCACGCTGCGGCCGGGGCGGGGCGGCGGCTGGATGCGTTCGTGGTTCGTAAGTCGGGCAAGGCGCACGGTCTGCAGCGCCGCATCGAGGGGCCCGACGTCGCGGGCCGGCGGGTGCTGGCCGTCGAGGACACCTCGACCACCGGGGCCTCGGTGCTCGATGCGGTCCAGGCGCTTCGCGAGGCGGGCGCCGAGGTCGTCGGCGTCGCGGTCATCGTGGAGCGCGGCGCGGCGCCGGCGATCACCGCGGCAGGACTGCCCTACGTCGCGGCCTACTCACTCGCCGACCTGGGTCTGGGATGACGGACCGGCCTGCGGCAGAGGCCCTCTGACGGGTCTCCCGTCGTCAGGTGCTCTTCGTCCGCCGGCGCGCTCTGAGCAGCTCGACGACGATGGGGATCACGGACACGACGACGATGGCGATGAGGATCAGCTCGATGTGGCCGGCGACGAACTGCACTCCACCCAGCCAGTAGCCGAGCAGCGTCACCCCCACGCCCCAGAGGACTCCGCCGATGAGGCTGAAGACCGTGTACTTGCGGTAGTCCATGCGACCGGCACCGGCCATCACCGTGATGAACGTCCGCACGATGGGCACGAAGCGCGCCATGATGATCGCCCGCGCGCCGTACCGGTCGAAGAACGCGTTGGTCTTGTCGACGTAGTCGCGGCGGAACAGCCGGGAGTCGGGCTTGTTGAAGACGGCGGGTCCGGCACGGCGGCCGATCTCGTAACCGACCTGGTTCCCGGCGACGGCGGCCACCGCCACGAGCAGGCACACCAGGGCCAACGGCTGGTGGAACTTGCCCTGCGAGACGAGCAGCCCGGCCGTGAACAGCAGCGAGTCTCCTGGCAGGAAGAACCCGACCAGCAGCCCGCAATCGGCGAAGACTTTGACCAGCAGGCGGTTCAGCCCGAACGTCGAGATGTGGTGCTGGTCTTCGAGCGACGAGGTGCCGACGGCGGCG
>JAVEDG010000426.1 GCA_030841245.1 Actinomycetota bacterium | reverse complement strand
CGAGCTCGTGCGCGATACCGGTGCCCCCGGCCTCCTGGACTGACCGATGGCGATTCCCACTCCTCGAACCGGCGGCGCCGCGCTCATCACCGGCGCCTCATCGGGCATCGGCGCAGAGCTGGCACGTCAGCTGTGCGCGCGCGGACACGACGCGGTGCTGGTCGCGCGGCGGCGCGATCGCCTCGAGCGCCTGGCCGGCGAGCTGCACGAGCAGCACGGTCGGCGCGTGGAGGTCATCGCGTGCGACCTGGCGGATGCCGGTGCTCGCGGGCAGCTCCCCGCCAGGCTCGCGGCCCTGGACCTGGAGATCGACGTGGTCGCGCTCTGCGCGGGCTTCGGGCTGGGCGGGCCCTTCGTGTCGCAGCCCTCCGAGCGCATCATCTCGATGGTTCGCACCAACGTCGAAGCCGTCATGGCGCTCAGCGGGCTGCTGCTGCCACCGATGGCGGCACGCCGCAGCGGCGCCGTGCTCATCGTCTCCTCGATGGCGGGCAACCAGCCGATGCCCAACTTCGGCGCCTACGCGGCGACCAAGGCGGCGATGACCTCGTTCGCCGAGTCGCTGCACTGCGAGCTCAAGCCCAGCGGCGTGACCGTCACCGCGCTGTGCCCGGGCGGAGTGACGACGGAGTTCTCGGAGGTCGCGGGCGTGACCGGCACGGAGCGGCGGACGCCGGCGGCGCTGATGATCAGCCCCGAGGAGTGCGCGAGGGCAGGTCTCGACGGCCTGGAGCGGGGCCGGCGGATCGTCATGCCGCGGCGGGCGGTCCGAGCGCTCGCGTGGTTGGGTGCGCACGCTCCACGTGCGATCTGGCTGCCGATGTGCCGCAGGCTGATGGCGTGAGGACCCGGTTCCCGCGCCGCTCGGAGACGTCGGCACGCATCATGTCTCTGCGACCCGGGCGTGGGCGATGTGGTCGGCGACCGAGGGCGAAAGGCCGTCATCGCGGCCTGAGCAGTAGCGCTCGCGCTGCTCGTCGCGGCCGAGGTCCTCGACGAGCGTGAGACCCACGGAACGCAGGTCTTCCGCGAGGCTCGCCGGGTCGAACCCGGACACCCAGGGCTCGCCCACGGCTGCGAAGAGCTCTCGGACGCGCCGCCGCTCCTCGTCTGCGGGGGCGTCGAAGTCGCGTTGGTCGATGTAGGTGAAGACGAGCTCGCTGCCCGGAGCGCCGCAGGAGGCGATCGCTCCCAGTGTCTGCAGGTTGGCTTCGCGGGTGAGATAGGCGGTCACACCCAGCCACGAGAAGAACGCCGTCGCACCAGGGTGAAACGGCGAGCGAGCCAGCGCAGCGTCGAGTGCTTCGACGCCCAGGTCGGCGGCGACGTAGTGTGCTGCCGTCGCTGGGTCGATGCCTGCTTCGCGCAGTCGCTCGAGCTTGAGCTCCTGGGTCGCGGGGTGGTCGACCTCGAACACGTCGACGTCCCTGGCGAACTCCGGACGGCGCACGGCGAAGCTGTCCAGGCCCGCGCCGATGATCACGTACTGGCGAACCCCCCGCGCGACGGCCTTCGCGAGCGCATCCTCGGCGGGTGCGAAGGATGACGGCGCCATAGCTCGGATGCGCGCGGGCGAGCGCGGCCATGACGTCATCGGCCGAATCCAGTGCCTCGAGTGGTGCGCGCTCTTCTGCCGGAAGCTGGGCCAAGCCGACCTCCCGCAGCCTGGTGCGCTCGGCTTCGTCGACGAGCCGCTCGCCCCAAGGATCATCGATCAGCGGCAGCCGGTCGAGCCGTGTGTGAAGCGCACGCATCAGCGACGTGCCCATCGCCGTCAGACTCGCCCGCGTCGGGTCCATGGCGGCATCCTCCCACTGGGCTGTGGCATGCGGCAACACCAGCGGCGCGGGCAGAGCCAGCTCGGGCTGCTCAGGCGGTAGGTTTCGGGCGTGGAGCGGGTCGGTCTTGTCACTGGGGCTGCGAGCGGCATCGGGCGCGCCATCGCCCAGCGCCTGGTCGACGACGGGTGGCGCGTGCTGGCCGTCGACCTCCGGGCGGACGACGAGACCCCGGGGTCGCCATTCGCCGCGGACCTCACGACGCGCGCCGGCAACCACGACGCCGTGGCGGCGGCAGTCGAGCGCTTCGGCCGTCTCGACGCGGTGATCCCCAACGCCGGCTTCCAGCACGTCAGCCCGATCGAGGAGTTCCCCGAGGATCGCTGGGACGCGATCGTGGCGTTGCTGCTGACGAGCCCGTTCCTGCTCGCCCGCGCCGCGTGGCAGCATCTCAAGGCCTGCGGCGACGGGCGCTTCGTCGCGATCGCCTCCGTCCACGGTCTGGTCGCCTCGCCGTAAAAGGCGGCCTACGTCTCCGGCAAGCACGGCCTGATCGGCCTCGTCAAGGCGCTTGCGCTCGAAGGCGGCGAGCACGCCATCAGCGCGACGGCCGTGTGTCCGGCTGCCGTGCGCACGCCGCTCGTGGAGGCTCAGATCCCCGACCTGGCCGAGGCCTACGGGCTGTCGCAGGAGCGTGCTCTCGAGGACGTGCTCCTCGCCTCGCAGGCGATCAAGCGGCTGATCGAGCCCGAGGAGGTCGCGGCGACCGTGGCGTTCCTGCTCTCGCCCGCCGGCCGCGCATTCACAGGCGTGCCCGTCACCATGGATCAGGGCTGGACCGCGCGCTGACCCGCGAAGCCGCGACGGCCGCGTGCGATCCTTGACACGACACTCGCCCCCGAGGAGGAGCAAGCACTATGACGTTCGACGTGGCGGCGGTCTCGTACGACCGGTTCATGGGCGGCTATTCGGTGCGCCTGGCGCCCCAGCTCGCCGATCTTGCGGCTGTCGCGGCCGGTCAGCGGGTCCTCGACGTCGGCGCGGGTCCGGGCGCACTCACCGCCGAGCTCGTCGCGAGGGTGGGAGCGGGCGCGGTCTGCGCCGTCGAGCCGTCTGCGCCGTTCGCCGACGCGCTGCGCGCGCGGCAGGCCGACGTCGACGTGCGGCAGGCGGCCGCGGAATCGCTGCCGTACGACGATGACGAGTTCGATGCGAGCCTTGCGCAGCTCGTCGTGCACTTCATGCGCGATCCGGTGGCCGGTCTGCGCGAGATGGCGCGCGTCACCCGTCCGGGCGGCGCCATCGCGGCCTGCGTATGGGACCACGTCGGCGGGCACACGCCCCTCGGCCCGTTCTGGGACGCGGTTCACGAGCTCGAACCCGCCGCCGAGGACGAGTCCCGCCTGGCGGGAGCCCGGGAGGGCCACCTCGGAGAGCTGTTCCGCGCGGCGGGCATCGGGGACCTCGCGGAGACCGTTCTGGGCGTGGACATGGCGTTCGCGAGCTTCGAGGACTGGTGGGAGCCCTTCACGCTCGGGGTCGGGCCGGCGGGCGCGTACGTGGCCCGGCTCGACCCGCCCGCCCGCAGCGACCTGGCCGACGTGTGCCGCCGCCGGCTCGGCGACGGGCCGCTCACCCTGCAGACGCGCGCGTGGGCGGTGGCGGGGCGCGCCTGAGGGTCCGACGATGGATCAGGGCTGGACCGCGCGCTGACGCGCGGGTCTCATCCCTGGGCCGGCGCCGTCTCGTCGTATCCGAAGTACCCGAGACGACAGACGTTGAGGTCGGCCAGCACTCCGCCGCGGCGGTATGACATGTCCGTCGTGCTCATGTCGAGCGTACGGTTACGGAAAAGTCCGGGTGGCGGGACGGGCGCGCCGGGGCGAGAGCGTCCGCGTGACCGACCGCCGTCGGCCGGCTGGATCGCGGACGGTCGCGCGGAGGCGGAGCGTGAGTCTGCCCTTGCGCTTGAGCAGCTGCTGGAGTGCCGCAGGGAGCTTGAGCTTCACGGTCGTCTTCCTGCCCGCCGCGACGGTGAACGGCTTCGCGCTGAGTTTGACGATGCGCTGCTTGCGCCCTGCCGGCACGGCGGTCGCGGTCTGGCCGGCGAGGTTGCCGGCGACCTTGAACGCGTTGGTGTTGGAGATCACGATCGCCACCG
>JAVEDG010000360.1 GCA_030841245.1 Actinomycetota bacterium | reverse complement strand
CGGCTATGTCGTCGTGGCGTCGCTGCTCTCCCTGACCGGCGGCTCGCGGCCCGACGCGAGCGCGGTCGGCATCGTGGTCGCCGTCGCCTCGTTGACCCTCATGCCGGTGCTCGCCCGGGCCAAGCGGCGCCTCGCGCCGGTCCTCGGCAGTCGCGCGCAGGAGCGCGAGGCGCGCCAGACCCAGCTGTGCGCACTGCTCTCCGGCGTGGTGCTGGTGGGCCTCGGTCTCAACGCCGCGCTGAGCTGGTGGTGGGCCGACCCGGCGGCCGCTCTGGTTGTCGCTGGACTGGCAGCAGCTGAAGGTGTGCGCAGCTGGCGGGCGGAGTCACTCGAGGACACCTGCTGCGTGTGAGCGGGGTCAGCATCAACGGTTCAGCGGCCGGTCGGCTGCGGCTGCTCGTGGGCCGGTTGCCCATCGACCCGGACCTGCTCGACGCCTACGAGACCTCGCTGGCCGGGGTGCGGCGCCACCGGGTAGTGGCGGTGGTGGCGATCGGCGGCGTCGTCGGTGCCCTCGGGCGGGCTGGGATCGCCCGGCTGTGGGCGCACTCGGCCACCGGTTGGCCCTGGGCCACGTTCGTGACCAACGTGTCCGGCTGCGTCCTGATCGCAGTCCTGCTCGTCGTACAGGCCGAGCGGCTCCCGCACCGGCACTACCTGCGGCCGCTGCTCGGCACCGGTGTGCTCGGCGGCTACACGACGTTCTCGACGTTCGCCGTCGAGGCGGTGGAGCTCGGGCGGCTGCACCGGGTCGGGCTCGCCGCGGCGTACGTCGGCGCCAGCCTGGCCGCCATGCTGCTCGCCTGCCTGCTCGGGCTGTTGCTCGCGCGACCGCTCGCCCGGCTGAGCGCGCCGGACGCGTGGTACCGGCGGATCGTGCACCTGCACCTGCACCACCATGACCCCGGCGGTGGCCGGTGACCTGGCTGTTGGTCGCTCTCGGCGCCGCTGTCGGGGCGCCGACCCGGTTCCTCGTCGACAGCGCGCTGACGGCACGGTTCGGCAGCCGGCAGCCCTGGGGCACGCTCGCGGTCAACCTCTCCGGCAGCGCGGTCTTCGGGCTGCTCGCCGGCATCGACCTGGCCAACGGCGTCCCGGCTGCCTGGCTGTCGCTCGTCGGCGTGGGGTTCTGCGGGTCGCTGACGACCGCGTCGACCTTCGCGTGGGAGACCGTCGCGCTGGCCGAGGACGGCTACCCGGCCCGGGCCGCCGGCAACCTGGTGCTCAGCGTCGTCCTCGGGCTGGGACTCGCCGCGGCCGGGCTCGCCATCGGCCTGTCGACCTGAACCGGCCCGCTCCACCTGCTGCGTCCGGTACACCTTGGTACGGCGGGGGAGGACGAATGACGGGTCGCACAGCGACGCGAGCGTTTCGCGCGGCAGGGACGGCCCTGGCGCTGCTCGCTCTCGCGTCCTGCTCGTCGACGGATGCCACCACCCCGGCCGCGGGCGCCACGCGGGCCGAGACAGCGACGACATCGGCACCCGCGGTGCCGTCGGTGAGCACCACGCCGACGCACCGCCGCAGACCACGGCCAAGCCCGACCCCGGTGTCGGTCGTCATCCGGCACGCGGGGTCGCGTACGGCGTTGGCGCTCCTGCGCGGTCTCACCGTCAAGGGCCGGGCGCCCATGACGGGCTACGACCGGGTGCGCTTCGGCCCCGCGTGGACCGACACCGACCGCAACGGCTGCGACACGCGCGACGACATCCTCCGCCGCGACCTGGTGCGGCGCCGGGTCGAGGCGGGGACCGATGGCTGCGTGGTCCTGTCCGGGCGGCTCACGCCCGACCCGTACACCGGGCACCGGATCTCGTTCGTCAGAGGCGGTGCGTCCGAGGTCGACATCGACCACGTCGTCGCCCTAGGCGACGCGTGGCAGAAGGGTGCGTTCCGCTGGCCGTTCCGCAAGCGGCTGGCGCTGGCCAACGACCCGCTGAACCTGCTGGCCGTCGACGCGTCGGCCAACCGGTCCAAGGGCGACGCCGACGCCGCGAGCTGGCTGCCCGCGAACAAGGCGTACCGCTGCGCCTACGTCGCGCGGCAGGTGGCGGTGAAGGCGAAGTACGACCTGTGGGTCACCTCGGCCGAGCGCGAGGCCATGGGCCGCGTTCTAGGCCGGTGCCCCGATCGACGGGCACCGCGCGGCGACGCCCCGACCATCGCCGCGGTAGCGGGGGTAAGCGGCGGTACGTCGTCCGGCGGGTCCGCTAGCGGCGCAGGCACGTCGGCCGGCTCCGGCAGTGGCCTCGACCCGCGGTTCAGCTACTGCTACGAGGCCATCGCGGCCGGCTACGGCCCCTACGTGCGCGGCCGCGACCAGGAGTACTCCTGGTACACCGATGCCGACAGTGACGGAGTGGTCTGCGAGTCGTGAGCATTCGGCGCGCCCGGCAGGACTCGAACCTGCGACCAACTGCTTAGAAGGCAGTCGCTCTATCCGCTGAGCTACGGGCGCCGGAGCCGCGCGGCACGGCTCGCGACAACGGTAGCCGCTGAGGGCGGCGGCTTCAGCCGCCCTGCAGGTACCGCAGGACGGCGTGCACCCGAACTTCGTGAACACCGACAGCTTCGTCGAAGGCCCGGACGTGGGATCAGCCCTGGAGACTGCGCGCACCCACGCGGTGGCCCACTTCACCGACGGCACGAACGCACCGGTCTCGTTCACGGTCGTCACGACGTACGCCGAATTCGCGCCGGTGGACGTGGAGCTCACCGACGTCAGTTGTGGGGGGCAGGCCGGCCACTGAGGGGCAGCCGGCTGCACGTGATCGGGGCAACCCGGACGACTCGCGCGCCGCGGTTGCCCCGATCACGGGTGTCGAGGGACCCGCCTGGGTGAGGATGATCCCCGTGACCACCACGGCGGACACCGAACCGCTGCTCGAGGCCCTCGACGGGCTGGCCGAGCAGGTAGGTGGGCTGTCCCTGACCCTGGAGGTCGCCGACGTCGACGCGTCGCGCCGGCTGCGCCGTGAGATCGCCGACCAGCTGGCCGACTACGTGCTGCCCCGGCTGCGCCGGATCGACGCTCCGGTGCTCGCCGTGGTGGGTGGGCCGACCGGAGCCGGCAAGTCGACCCTGGTGAACTCCCTCGTCGGGTCCCGGGTCAGCGCGGCCGGCGTCCTGCGACCCACGACGCGGTCGGCGGTGCTGGCCCACCATCCGGGCGATGTCGGCTGGTTCCAGGACCGCCGGATCCTGCCGGGACTGACGCGGACCAGCGCGAGCACCTCGGACCCCGCCAGCATCCAGCTGGTGGCGAGCGGGGCGCTCTTCCCCGGGCTCGCTGTGCTCGACGCACCGGACATCGACTCCGTCGTGACCGCCAACCGCGAGCTGGCCACGCAGCTGCTCGCCGCTGCCGACATGTGGATGTTCGTCACGACCGCGGCTCGCTACGCCGACGCGGTGCCGTGGGAGTTCCTCCGCACCGCGGTCGCCCGCGGGACGGCCGTCGCGGTCATCCTCGACCGGGTGCCCGACGGGGCGACGGACGAGGTCCGCGGCCACCTGGCCACCATGCTCACCGAGCACGGACTCGGTGGCGCGCCGCTGTTCGTCCTGCCCGAGACCACCCCGTACGACGCGATGCTCCCCGACGGGGTCGTGGACCCGATCCGGGGCTGGCTCGAGCAGCTCGCATCCGACGCGTCGGTGCGCGCGTCGGTCGTCCGCTACACCCTCGACGGCGCGCTCCGCTCGCTCGGCCAGCGCTGCTTCGAGCTCGCTGCAGCCGCCGATGCCCAGGCCGAGGTCGCCACCCGGTTGAGCGCTGTCGTGGACCAGAGCTACGACCATGCTCTGCAGCGGGTCGACCGCGAGAGCACCGACGGCTCCTTGCTGCGTGGTGAGGTGCTGGCCCGGTGGCAGGAGTTCGTCGGCACCGGAGAGCTGATGAGGTCGCTGGAGGAGAAGCTCGGCCGGGTGCGTGACCGGGTCACTGCGGCGGTGAAGGGCCGCCCGCAACCGGGCGCCGAGCTCGTGGCCGCTCTGGAGACAGGAGTCGAGGCGTTGGTGCTCGCGGCCGCGGAGGAGGCCGCGGAACGTTGCGTCATGGCGTGGTCGGCCGAGCCGGCGGGTGTCGCACTGCTCGGCCGGGACGACCTCCGCCGCAGCTCTCCCGGCCTCGGCCCGGCGACGTCTGCTGCGGTGCGGGAGTGGCAGGGCTGGATCGTCGACCTGGTCCGCTCGGAGGTGCAGGGCAAGCGCGCGACCGCTCGCTTCCTCGCGCTGGGCGTCAACGGCGTCGGTCTGCTCCTGATGATCGTGGTCTTCGCCCACACGGGCGGCCTGGCGGGTGGCGAGCTCGTCGTCGCCGGTGGGGCGTCCGTCCTGAGCCAGAAGGTGCTCGAGGCGGTCCTCGGCGACCAGGCGATGCGCACCCTCGCCGGCCGCTCGCGCGCCGAGCTGCACCGCCGCGTCGAGGAGCTGCTCGCCGCCGAACGGGCCCGGTTCACCTCGCGGCTCGCCGTTGCAGCGGTGCCCGAGCGCGCGGGCGAGCGGCTTCGGCTCGCGGTGCAGGACGTCGAGGACGCCCGGTGACCACGACGAGCGGACACCGGGCCCGTGGCAAGCACCGCAGGTCCGATCTGCCGACGCTGCTCGCCTCGCTCGACGAGGCAGTTGCCGAGCTGGACGGCCGGGCCGAGCCGGTCCTGCTCGAGCGCGCCCGTGCGTTGACCGCACGGGCGGGGGAGCGGCTGCGGTTGTCCGGTGAGCACACCGTGGTCGCGATCGCAGGTTCCACCGGCAGCGGCAAGTCGACGCTGTTCAACGCGTTGGCCGGCCAGGAGCTCTCACCCGCCGGCGTACGCCGTCCGACGACGTCGCGGGCGTTCGCCTGCGTGTGGGGTGCCGAGGGTGCAGCCCCTCTGGTCCAGTGGCTCGGTGTGCCGCGGCGCCAGACCGACTGGCGGCACACCGAGGAGTTCGACGACCTGGCCGGTCTGGTGCTACTCGACCTGCCGGACCACGACTCGACCGAGCTGGAGCACCGCCTCGAGGTCGACCGGCTGGTCGAGATGGTGGACCTGCTGGTGTGGGTGGTCGACCCCCAGAAGTACGCCGATGAAGCCCTGCACCAGCACTACCTCCGACGGCTCGCCGGGCACGACTCGGTGACCGTGGTGCTGCTCAACCAGATCGACACGCTGAACCCGTTCGCGGCTGCTGACTGTGCTGCCGACCTGCGCAGGCTGGTGGACCTCGACGGGTTGCCGCGCTCGCGGGTGCTCACCTGCTCGGCCCTGGACGGCACCGGCCTCGAGGACGTTCGGCTGCTGCTGTCCGGCGCTGTGCAGCGACGGCGCGCGAGGAACGACCGGCTGGTCGCCGACCTCGAGACGCTGGTGGACGAGCTCGCTCCGACCGTCGGTGCCGAGGCTGCCGTGGGGTTCGGCTCAAGCGACCGTGAGCAGCTCGTCGACGCCCTGGCCGGAGCGGCCGGCGTGCCGGTCATCGGGGAGGCCGTCGAGCGGTCCTATCTGTTGCGGGCGGAGGGACAGCTCGGCTGGCCTCCGGTCCGCTGGGTCCGGCGGCTGCGTCCCGACCCACTGCGCCGACTGCACCTGCGCACGGGGGAACGTCGCGAGGTGCGCGAGCTCGTCCGTTCGTCGGTGCCGGCGGCGACGCCGGTGCAGCAGGCGCAGGTCGAGCGCGCCGTACGCCGGGTGTGCGACTCGGCCGGCGAAGGCCTTCCGCGAGCCTGGCAGGACGGTCTCCGGGCGGCCACCGAGATCCGGCTCGCTGACATCCGCGACACCCTCGACGCCGCCGTGGTGCGCACCGATCTCGGTGGCGACCGGGCACCCGCGTGGTGGCGGGTGGTCAACGCGGCGCAGTGGCTGCTGACCGGTGCCGCGATCGTGGGGGCGGTGTGGCTCGCGCTACTGGTGGTCAACAGCTGGCTGCGGCTGCCCGATCCGCCGACGCCCGACGTAGCCGCGTTCCCGGTGCCGACACTGTTGCTGCTGGGCGGTGTGCTGCTCGGCCTGGCGGTCGCGACGGCCGGGCGCGCCCTGGTGCGGGGGACGGCCGCAGTGCGCCGGCGTCGCGTAGAGGGCAAGCTGCGCAAGAGCATCCAGGCGGTGGCCGACGGGCTGGTGCTGACGCCGGTCAGCACCGAGCTGGAGCGCCACGAGCGGGCCAGGCTGGCGCTCGACGGGGCCCGGGGCGGCTGAGGGTTGGGCGTTGTGGTTGCCCTCGGTATGTCGGAGGCAGCCTGCTGGGTCGTGACCGGTTATGGCCCGAGTTGACGGACTAGGCCCGTTTTCCCACGGAATCGCCACTTCGGGCGTTCGACAGTCCGGACCCCTTCGCACCGCTAGCGTTTGGCCGCTGCCAGGCGCCCAGCGGGTCGCCGTACCTGGCCTCACCGAGACAAAGTGGAGCGGTCATGCCCGTTCGTCCTGCTCATCGGTTTGCTGTCATGGCGCTGGTCGTGGGACTTGTCATGACGGCAGCAGGAGCGGCCTGGGCAGCGCCCGGACCCGGGACGTTCACGAGGATCACGACGCCCAGCGGCACCACGACCTTCCAGTTCAACGGTGCGCCCAGCGCGACGAATCACTTCACCGTGTCAGGACAGACGTCGAACGACGTGACCAGCGTCGACATCCTCTGTGTGTTCATCTCGACAAGCGGACCGTCGTCGGTCTCGCTCGCCAGCGCGGTCCCGGTGACCGGGGGCGCTTTCAGCACGGTGGTGAACTACGCGAACCCCTCGGCGAACTGCCGACTACGTGCCCTGCCGGTCGGCACCGCGATCACCGACTACCTCGGCTCCTACTCTGGTCCGATCCTCTACACCGACGCATTGCTTCCCGCACTCGCCGGCTCGAAGAAGTACGGCTACACCGCGATCGCCGAGGAGTCCGAGGGCGTCGCCGGGATTGGTGATGCAGGTCAGTGTGGCGTTGAGATTCTCGCCACGATCGAGATACCGGCCATGGAGGTCAGGGGGCCGGGGTCGAGTGCGTGCCATTTCGGCCTGGGGCAGAACCTCGCCGGGACGGCGAGCGCAGTCCGGGTGAGCGGCCACAACGCCTATCTCCCGTCCGCCGTCCACGATTTCCTCCGTGGGACGCAGGCCCTCACCGTGACCCAGTCGGTGTTGACCACCAGCTTCCACACCGCGAGCAACGGAGACGTGACGCTGACCGAGTCTGCTCCGCTGAAGCGGTGCAGCGTCAGCGACGCATACCCGCCGACCTCTGTCTCTTGCCCCAGCTTGGTCTCCGCCGGCGTGACGTTCACCCGGGTCAGCCATTTCTTCCGCGGCGGCCACCAGGTGCGGATCCGGGACACGTTCAGCTCGACGGACGGCGCCTCGCACACCGTCTCCCTGCAGTACGCCCAGCAGGTCGCCCCGGCGGTCACCGGCTCGGCCGGCTTCACGTTCCCGGGACACGGCAGCACCTTCAGATCCGCGATCCCGGACCAGACCGTGACCGGCCTGGGCACCAAGGCGGCCTCGGTGTTCCAACGATCGGATCGCTTCTCGGTCGAGGGTGACCCGGCTGCGGACACGGTCGCCCTCACCTGGTCGCGCGCGCCGTCGAAGATCGTCTTCGCGCACTCGTCGGCCGACCTGTTCAGCTTCCGTTACTCCCTCAACGTTCCCGCCAACGGCAGAGGCTTCCTCGGCTTCGCTGACAGTGAGAGCGTCACCACCTCGGTCGCCAAGAGCCTCGGCACCCTGGCGGTCCGCGACATGATGGGCGCACCGTCGATCACGTCGCCGAGCAACGGTGCCGTGCTGAGCTCGACGACGACGACGGTCAAGGGCAAGCTCACCGCGGGTGCGAACGGGCTGCCGACATCCGTGACCGTCAACGGTCACCACGCGGCCATCACCAGGACCAGCCTGACCACGGCGACCTACCGGGTCACGTTCTCCGAGTCCGTCGGCAAGCACAAGATCACGGCGACCGCACGTGACGTCGCGGGCAACACCAGGTCGAGATCGATCACGGTCCGCAACACGTAGCTGAGGCGAACCACAGAGGAGGCTTTGGCACCGCGCCATCCACACCGGGCGCCCGCACTCCCTGTCCACAGATCTGTCCTGGTCCCCGCGGCTCGGTGCCTCCCGGTGCCATCGTCGAGTGAGCTTTCCACGCGACGAGGAGGACGGGTGAACGAGACGATCGTGACGGTGGTCGGGCATGTGGCGACCGATCCGTCGCTGCGGACGACCAGCAACGGTGCCAAGGTCACCAGCTTCCGGCTGGCGTCCACCGAGCGGCGCTACGACCGCGGCCTGGGCGACTGGCGAGACGGCGACACCATGTTCTACACGGTGACGACCTGGCGCAACGCGGCCGAGAACGTCGCTCGTTCCGTGCACAAGGGCCAGCCGGTCCTCGTGCACGGCCGGCTCAGGGACAGCAGCTACGACAAGGACGGTCAGCGGCGCCTGGTCGTCGAGATCGTCGCCGACTCCGTCGGGCACGACCTGTCGCGCGGCGTCGCGGTCTTCACCAAGAGCAGCGGCGGGGCCGAGCCCAATGTCGCCCGCGAGTACGACGAGGCCGAGGCGGGTCCGGACGGGTTCCCCCTCGAGCCGGTCGGCTCCGACGACGTGGACGAGACGGTCCCGCGGACCGCTGCCTGACGGGCCGGCCGTGCCCGGGCCGGGGGTCGGCCTTCCCCCGTCGCCCGTCCGGCCCGGGCGCGGCCTCCATGGCCGCTTTGCGGCGCAACTAGGCTTGGCGTCATGGCGGAGTTCATCTACACGATGCGCAAGGCGCGCAAGGCCCACGGCGACAAGGTCATCCTCGACGACGTGACCCTGGCCTTCTACCCGGGCGCGAAGATCGGCGTGGTCGGCCCCAACGGAGCAGGCAAGTCGAGCGTGCTCAAGATCATGGCCGGGATGGACCAGCCGAGCAACGGTGACGCGTTCCTCTCCCCGGGCTACTCCGTCGGCATGCTCGAGCAGGAGCCCCAGCTCGACGAGACCAAGGACGTCCTCGGCAACGTCCAGGACGGCATGAGCGAGATCAAGGCCAAGGTCGACCGCTTCAACGAGATCGCCGAGCTGATGGCCACCGACTACTCCGACGCGCTGATGACCGAGATGGGCAAGCTCCAGGAGGACATCGACCACGCCAACGCCTGGGACCTAGACTCCCAGCTCGAGCAGGCCATGGACGCCCTGCGCTGTCCGCCCCCGGACGCCGACGTCTCGGTCCTCTCCGGCGGTGAGCGCCGCCGGGTCGCGCTGTGCCGCCTGCTGCTCAGCCAGCCCGACCTGCTGCTGCTCGACGAGCCGACCAACCACCTCGACGCCGAGAGCGTCCAGTGGCTCGAGTCGCACCTCGAGAGCTACGCCGGCACCGTCGTCGCCGTCACCCACGACCGCTACTTCCTCGACAACGTGGCCCAGTGGATCCTCGAGCTGGACCGCGGCCGGGCCTATCCGTACGAAGGCAACTACTCGACGTACCTCGAGACCAAGCAGTCCCGGCTCAAGGTCGAGGGACAGCGCGACGTCAAGCGAGCGAAGCGGCTCAAGGACGAGCTCGAGTGGGTGCGCTCCAACGCGAAGGCGCGCCAGACCAAGAGCAGGGCGCGTCTCGACCGCTACGAGGAGATGGCCGCCGAGGCCGAGAAGACGCGCAAGCTCGACTTCGACGAGATCCAGATCCCGCCCGGCCCGCGGCTGGGCAGCGTTGTTGTCGAGGTCGACCACCTGGTCAAGGGCTTCGGTGACCGGGTGCTCATCGACGACCTGTCGTTCTCGCTGCCGCGGAACGGGATCGTCGGCGTGATCGGTCCCAACGGCGCCGGCAAGACGACGTTGTTCAAGATGATCCTGGACGAGGAGAAGCCCGACGACGGCTCGATCAAGGTCGGCGAGACGGTGAAGATCTCCTACGTCGACCAGAGCCGTGGTGGCATCGACCCGAAGAAGTCGCTCTGGGAGGTGGTCTCGGACGGGCTCGACTATCTCAACGTCGGCCACGTCGAGATGCCCTCACGCGCCTATGTCTCGGCCTTCGGCTTCAAGGGCCCCGACCAGCAGAAGCCGGCCGGCGTGCTGTCCGGCGGCGAGCGCAACCGGCTCAACCTGGCGCTGACCCTCAAGATCGGCGGCAACCTGCTCCTGCTCGACGAGCCGACCAACGACCTCGACGTGGACACGCTCTCCTCGCTGGAGAACGCCCTGCTCGAGTTCTCCGGCTGCGCCGTCGTCATCTCCCACGACCGGTGGTTCCTCGACCGGGTGGCGACGCACATCCTGGCCTACGAGGGCGACTCGAGGTGGTTCTGGTTCGAGGGCAACTTCGAGGCCTACGAGAAGAACAAGGTCGAGCGGCTGGGCCCGGAGGCGGCCCGCCCGCACCGGGCGACCTACCGCAAGCTCACTCGTGGCTGAGGTGGCGCCGTGACCGGCGAGCGGCACCGGTACCGCTGCGCCATGCGCTGGTCGGACATGGACGCCTACGGTCACGTCAACAACGTCGTCTACCTGACCTACCTGGAAGAGTCCCGGGTGGACATGCTGTTCAGCCTCGGCTCGGACTTCGGCGGCAAGGCGCTCGCCGAGGGCGTCCTGGTCGCTCACCACGAGATCGACTACAAGCGACCGCTGGTCTACCACCCGCGCGGCGTCGATATCGAGCTGTGGGTCGGGTCGATCAAGGGAGCGTCCTTCGAGATCCGCTACGAGGTGCACGACGAAGCCACGGTGTTCGCGCGGGCAGCCTCGGTGCTGGTGCCCTACGACCTGGTGGCCGAGCGGCCCCGCCGGGTCAGCCCGGAGGAACGAGAGTTTCTCAGCCGCTACCTCGAGACCTGAGCGAAGCAGGCGGGCGGTCGCAACCGGCCGGCCACCTGGTTCAGTCGCCCGAGGGCTGCAGCTCGCGGTCGCGCTGGCCGCCGCGGCGCTGCTCGGGGATCGCGGCGTGCGGCTCCACCCGCATGGGGCGGGCTGCCCAGGCGGGCAGCCACCAGTTCCACCGGCCGAACAGCGAGACCAGGGCCGGCACGAGCAGGGCGCGCACGACCGTAGCGTCGAGCAGGATGCCGATGCCGAGCGCGGTCGCGAACACCTTGATGTCGGTGCCCGGTGACGCGGCCAGCGCGAGGAACGCCAGGAACAGGATCATGGCCGCGCCGGTGACGAGGCGGCCGGTGCGGGCGAGACCGGTGATCACGGCGGTGTCGGTGTCACCGCTCTTGTCGTACTCCTCGCGCATCCGGGCGAGG
>JAVEDG010000342.1 GCA_030841245.1 Actinomycetota bacterium | reverse complement strand
CCCTTAGTTGTTGATCATGCAGGACCTGGCCAACCAGGTCCTGCATGATCAACGGCGATATGGCGGGTCAGGTCCGTGCCCGAGCGTCCCCCGCCATATCAGGACGGCCCCAGTCGATTCAGGACGGCGCGCCCCAGTCGCTGCCCCTGGCCCGCAGCCCGTCCTGCTCGAAGATCTGCCGCCGGTGCGTGCCGTCGGTCCACATCTTCCACAGCGCCGACGTGCCCGCGTCGTTGTCCTGGAGCCGGTAGACGATCCAGCGGCCGTCGGGCGAGAACGACCCGGCGAAGGCGCTGAGGTGCCCGCCCTGGTAGTCGGTCAGCACGTGCAGCCCGCTGCCGTCGGCGTTGATGACGGCAACGTTGGCCTCGAGCGGACCGTCGTCGATCGGGTTGGCGTCCTTGGTGAACACCAGCTGGCCACCATCGGGCGACCAGGCCTGCTTGATGCCGACGTCGAAGGAGTACGGCGTCAGCTGGTGCGGGTCGGAGCCGTCGGCGTTGCTGACGACCAGCGCCTGCCGGAACTCGATGCCGTTCTCGTACTCGACATAGGACAACTTCGTCCCGTCCGGCGACAGGTTCGGGTCGGTGAAGCCGTTCGGCCCGACCGGCGTGATCCGCTGCGGGTCGCTGCCGTCCACGTTTCGGGAGTAGAGCGCGTCGTCGACGTCGCAGTTGTACGACTCGAACACGATGCGCTGCCCGCCCGGCGCGTACGCCGGTTGCGCGTCGATGCAGACCGTCGGGTCGAGAGTGCGCAGGTTGCTGCCGTCAGCGTCGATGAACGCGGTGACCACGCCCGCGTCGTCCGGCAGGTCCCACTCGAAGACGATGCTGCGACCGTCCGGCGACCAGTCCGGCTGCGTCGCACTGCCGTCGACGTGAGTCAGCTGGCGCAGGTGCGTCCCGTTGGGCCAGACCGAGAACAGCTGGGTCCCGTCCTGGGTCTCGCCGCCGAAGACGATCCGGCCCGGCCCCACGGTCGGCCTCGGCTCGGCGCTCGATGGGGTCGGGGTCAGTGCCACGACGGCAGCGGCTGCTGCCGCACAGATGACCGTGCGTCGTGCTCTCATCGGTCCTCCTCGGGTCCAGGGCCGCGCTCGCGGCCGGTGCGTCGAGGAGCAGCCTGCGCCGGACGGCTCCCCGTGGCATCCGGGAGAGCCCTGATTCGCAACGTCCGTGGCGGCCCTGCTAGCCCCCGATAGGGGCCAACCCTCATGCACGAGCACCGAGCCGGTGCCACGATGACCGACGTGGGCTGCACAGTTCTGGTCGTGGACGACCACGCGGAGTTCCGCTCGGTCGCCCGGGCTCTGCTGGAGTCCGACGGCTTCACGGTCGTCGGCGAGGCGGCCGACGGCACCGAGGCGATCGCGAGTGCGCAGCGGCTGCGGCCGCGGCTCGTGCTGCTCGACATCGCACTTCCGGACATCGACGGATTTGCCGTTGCCGACCGGTTGGCCGAGTCTGGGCTCGACGCTCCCGCCGTCGTGCTGGTCTCGAGCCGGGCCGCGAGCGCCTACCGACGCCGGTTGGCCACGACGACCGCCCGCGGCTTCATCAGCAAGACCGATCTCACCGGTGCAGCCGTCCGGCTGCTGTTGAGACCGGACTGAGGAGCCGGGCGTGACTGGGGGGAGCACCGAGTCCCTGCTGGACGTCGCTGTGGGCGTCACGCTGGTCGGGCTGGGCGCGCTCGGGTGGTGGCGACGGCCGCAAAGTCGCACCGGCATCCTCGTCGTCGCGACCGGGGTGGCGTGGTTGCTCGGCGACGTTGTGGCGCTCGCGACGTTCCTGCATCGCGGTCCACTCGTGCAGGCCGCCCTCGGCTACCCGGCCGGCCGGGTTCGCTCGACGGTCTCCCGCACGGTCGTCCTCATGTCGTACGTCGTGGCCGCGAGTTACGTGGCGGCGCGCTACGACGTCGTCAGTGTGGCGGTGGGAGCTGCCCTCCTCATGGTCGCGGCCCGCGCCTTCGCCGCCGCGGCGGGCCCGATGCGCCGTGCTCGCGGCGTCGGCCTGGTCGCCGCCACGATGGTGGCCGCGGCGATGTGGGTCGGACCGGCCGCCCGCCTCTCCGACGTCGGCTCCCGGGTCACCGTGCTCGGGGCCTACGAGGTGTTGGTGCTCGGCGCCGTGGCCCTTCTCGTCGTGGATCTCCTCCGCGGCCGCTGGACCGACGACACCATTACGGGCCTGATGATCGACCTCGGCGATACCGCCGGGACCACGGGTTTACGCGACCGCTTGTCACGGGCCATCGGCGACCCGACCCTGACGGTCGGCTACTGGCTGGCAGGGGAGCAACGCTACGTCGACGAAGCCGGCCGTCCGGTCGATGTCGGGGACACCAGAGTCGACTCGCATCGCGTAGCGGCGGGCAGCGGGCGGGTGACCACACCCGTCACCGTCGACGGTGTGCCACTGGCCGTGCTGGTGCACGACAGCCAGGTCCTCGCCGACCCCGGGCTGCTGTCCGACGTCGCCGGCGCGGCGCGGTTCGCCGTTGCCAACGCACGGCTGCAGGCACAGGTGCGCGCCCGGGTGGCCGGGGTCGAGTCGTCGCGCCGTCGTCTGGTCACGACCGCGGACGACGAACGCCGCCGGCTCGAGGAACGCCTGCGCGATGGGGCCGAGCGCCATCTCGACCGGGTCTGCACCTTGCTGGGCGAGGCTCGCGCCCCACTCGCGGGACTGGCGCTGGACGCGGCAAGAGCACGTACGACCTTGCACGACCTCGGCCTCGGCCTGCACCCGAGGTCACTGACCGATGGCGACCTGCCGACCGCGGTTCGTGAGCTCGTCGACCGCTCATCTCTGTCCGTGTCGCTCGAGGTAGGTGAGGGACGGGTGCCTCCGGGCCTGGCGACCGCTGCCTACTTCGTGTGCGCCGAAGGCCTGACCAACATCGCGAAGTACGCCGGCGCCGCGCGCGTCCGCGTCGTCGTCGGCTTCGGCGACGGTCTGCTCGAGCTCACCGTTGCCGACGATGGTGTCGGTGGGGCCGACCCGGCGACCGGGTCCGGGCTACGCGGCCTCGCCGACCGGGCCGAGGCCCTCGGCGGCACGCTGTCCGTGGACAGCCCGGCCGGGGGAGGAACCGTGCTGACCGTGCGGCTTCCCATGACCGCGGCGGACGAGAGCCACTCGGCGGGGGACGCGACCGGCCGGGAGGGCGTCGGAGCGCCGGAGAACGAGCAGCTTGCGGACGTGACCGGGTGAGCCGCTCCCTGACAGCCGGTCGAAGGGCCGGGTCCAGGACCTGGGCGCTCGGTCCGGCGCTGCTCGTCGGACTGGCGCTCGGGCTGACCACGGTGTCCGTGGTCCGGGGCGAACCCGGTTTCGCGCTTGCGCAGCCGGGTGCGTCCGGGCTGGTCGTCCTGCTGCTGCCGGGCTGGTCACTGATGCTCGTCGGCCTCGTGGCGTGGCTCCGACGCGAGGAGACGGTCCCTGCTGTGTGGTTCGCCGTCGCCGGCACCTCGTGGTTCGTCGCGGAGTGGAACAACCCGACGATCGGGTCCGACACAGGCTTCACGGCCGGGCTGGTCTGCTACGCGCTGACGTCGGGGTTGCTGCTGCCCGGCGTCTTGAGCTATCCCTCCGGGAGGGCGACTCGCGTCGAGCGGGTCGTCCTGGTCGCCGGCTGGGCGCTGACCGCCGTGGTGATCGGGTTGTTGCCCGCCCTGCTGGCGGACCCGGCCGACGACGGCTGCCGTCAGTGCCCGCGCGACCTGCTGGCGATCGCCGACCGGCCCGGGCTCGCGACCGATGTCACCCGGACAGGAGTCGCGCTGGGCGCCGCCTGGGCCGTCGTCGCGGCAGCCCTCGTCGTACGTCGTGCGCTGGTCGCCGGCACTGCGCTGCGGCGGGCCCGCGCCGGAGTGTCCGCAGCTGTCGCGGCCTACCTCGTTCTCGCCGCCGTGTCCGCCCTGCACCTGCTCGCCAGCGAGTCGCTCAACATCGACGGTGACGTGCGCCGGCTCCATGCCGCCCAGGCCGTAGCTCTCGTTGCGTTGGCGGGTGCGGTCGCGTGGGGGTGGACCCGGCGACGCCGGACCAGGCGCCGGCTGGCCCGCCTGGTGCTCGACCTGGCGCAGACGCCCCCTCCTGGTGGGCTGCGCGACTCGCTGGCGGTCAGCCTCGGTGACGGGAGCCTGCGGCTGGGCTACAGGCTGGCCGACGGGCGTCTCGTCGATGTCGCCGGCAGGCCCGTCGAGCTGGACGGACCGTCCACTCCCCTGGTGCGCGCCGGTAGGACGGTCGCGCTGCTCACCCATCGGGCCGGACTGCTCGACGACCCGCGGATCGCCGAGGAGGTGACGTCAGCGGCTCGACTGGCGCTGGAGAACGAGCAGCTGCAGGCGGAGCTCGCGGCCCAGCTCGCGCACCTGAGGTCCTCCCGTCAGCGGGTCATCGCCACCGCCGACGCCACCCGTCGGCGCCTCGAGCGCGACCTGCACGACGGCGCCCAGCAGCAGCTCGTGGGGCTGCTGCTGCGGCTGCGCCTCGACCGGGCCGGGTGGGCGTCGAGCACCGATGCGGTGACGCGGGACCGCGCCGCTGAAGTAGAGCGCGAGCTGGAGGCGGCGGTCGAGGAGCTGCGCGACCTGGCCAGGGGGATCTTCCCGTCGGTGCTGGCGGAAGAGGGTCTGGCCGCGGCGGTGGAGGACCTCGCAGAGGACGCAGCGATACCGGTCACGGTCATCGCCGTGCCGGAGCAACGGCTGCCGTCAGCGGTCGAGTCGGCCGGCTACTTCGTGGTGTCCGAAGCGGTCCGGGGCAAAGCGGCACGTCAAGCAGTGGTCTGTGTCGCCCTGGAGGAAGACAAGCTGCGGGTCGGCGTGGATCTCGTCGGAGCGCTGGACGCCGGCGACTGGTTCACCTCGTTCGAGGACCGGGTCGGAGCCCTCGACGGCGACGTCGTCGTGGAGGCGTCGCCAGGCGGTCTGCGGGTCGAGGCGGTGATCCCGTGCGCGTCGTGATCGCCGACGACGAAGCCCTACTACGCGAAGGGCTGGTGCGCCTGCTCACTGAGGTCGGCTGCGAGGTCGTCGGCGCAGCGAGTACGG
>JAVEDG010000338.1 GCA_030841245.1 Actinomycetota bacterium | reverse complement strand
CGGTGCGCCGCCGCCCCGGCGACGGCGAGAGCGCCGGCTATCCCGGCTGTGCCGTGCGAGTAGTTGGGTCCCCTCGACTGCCGACCGGGCACCATCCCCCAGTCCAGGCCGGCATCGGTCTCGTCGGCTGCCCCCAGCAGGGCCTCGCCGCCGGTGGTCGCGATCGCCTCGGCGTGCTCGCCTCCCGCCCAGACGGCGGCGAGCACCACCCCTGCCGTGCCCATGATCACGTCGGTCAGCGGCGCGTCCGAGCCCGGTTCGAACTCCCGTGTCGTCCTCCAGCCCGCAGGCGTCATCAGGTCGGCCAGCCGCCCGAGGGCGACGGCCTCCGACCCCGGGGCGAGCAGGCGCAGCGCGGTCACGTCACCACCCAGGCCGTCGAACAGGGACGGCTCGACCCGGACCTGTGCTCCGGCGAGCAGCCGTCGTACGACTCGGTCGGCAAGCTCCTGCTCGACGTCAGTGCGTGACCGCTGGAGGTCGATCTCGGCCAGCACCGGTGCGAGCCCGGCGATCCCGTCGTACAGCGAGTCGCGGTCCTTGCCCGGGACCGGAGACGCCTCGTCCTCCGACACGTCCACCGGCAGCCACGGACCGTCGTCCTCGCGCACCTGGCGCATGACCCACGACCAGGCCGACTCGCCGAGCTCCCGGTACGCCGCTCCCGCAGTCACCTCGTCAGGCTACGGGAGCAAGCACTACACGAAGGAGAGGCGAACCAGATGGTCCGCTTGGTCCACACACCCGGCCCGAGGCGGCGGCCCGAGCAGACGACGATGGCCAGCTGCGGCGGACCACGTCTGGCGTAGTAGCGCGGCATGCCCCGCGCTGCGGGCACCTCGACTCGCTCGGTGACCCGGTAGCACAGCCGTTCGCCCGCGCCTCGCACGACGATCCGCCCGCCGCGGTGCAGGGCGGCGAGCAGGTGGTTGCCGAGAGCGCTCCCGTCCGGCCAGGTGTGCGCGTTGAGCAGCACGTTCCCTGCCCGGTCCCCCGGGCGGATGCCCTGCGCACGGTCCCACGCGAACTCGGTCTTACCGGTGGTGGTCAACGGAGGTACGCCGGGCACGCCGTCCGCCTCGCGCGCCGGTCGCACCACCGGCCGCTGCCCGCCGACACCTGAGACTGTGATGGTCACCGGCGCGAAGTGGTGCGGCACCTGGGCACAGGTCCGCCTGGCCGGCCAGTGGCGCGCCGGTGCGGGCCACGGCGCCCGGTCCACCGACGACACCGGAGCGACGACTCGAGTCCGGGCCGGCGGGTCGTGGCGGGAGCCGGCCTGCGGGTGCCAGGTCAGCGCACCGGCGACGAGCACCAGGGCTGTGACCGCAGCGGCCACGGCGGCGGCCCGCGCGCTCCCGACCTGACGCACTCCCACCCCCATCTCCGGCACCCGACTCGTTCGACGGTAGTCCAACGAGGCCGGGCCCCGTCGCCGAGCCGGCCCGGGCCTAGCGCCCGGCGCGACCACGCCCGAGGCGCTCGAGGTCGGCCGCGGTGTCGATGTCGGCCGGGTCAGCGACATCGCCGACCTCTACCGGCGACACGAGCTCGGGCCGGGCGGCCAGGAACGCGCGGGCGCCACTGTCTCCGGTCGCCGCTTCGAGGACTGCCGGCCAGTGCCGACGGTGCAGCCCGACCGGGTTGCGCAACAGCCCGCCGTACGACGCGGCCGCGACCTCCGCACCGGAACGCACGGCCGCGACCACCCGGCCGACCGCGACCCCGCCGATGCCGGGCTGGTCGACCAGCGAGACCACCACGGCGTCGACCTCGTCGGGCTGGGCCGACAGGCCGGCGCGCAGCGAGGACGCCATGCCGATCCGCCACTGGTCGTTGGTGACAACCGTGGCGCCCGCGACCTCGAGCGGCACCGCCCCGGCGACCACCGTGACGCTGTGGCAGCCGCCCTCGCGCAGCATCCGCACCGCGCGGTCCACCAGCCGCTCCCCGTCGATCTCGACCACGGCCTTGGGACGGCCCAGCCGCCGGCCCTCGCCGGCCGCGAGCACGAGACCGGCGACGAGTACTGCACCCGGTCCGGAACTGCTCCCGTCAGGCACGCGGCTCGCCGTGGATCGGGCCTTCGGTCCCGGCCAGCCGAGCGCCGGTCCCGCCCCAGCGCTGCGACACGATCTCGGCCGCGATCGACACGGCGGTCTCCTCCGGGGTGCGGGCCCCGATGTCCAGGCCGATCGGCGACGCGATGCGGACCAGGTCCTCCTCGGGGACGCCCTCGTCACGGAGCCTGGCGAGCCGATCCTCATGGGTACGCCGGCTGCCCATCGCGCCGATGTAGGCCGCATCCGTCTTGAGCGCAGCCTGCAACAGCGGCACGTCGAACTTGGGGTCGTGGGTGAGCACGGCGATGACCGTGCGCGAGTCGACCTCGGTCGAGGCGAGGTACCGGTGCGGCCACTCCACGACGACCTCGTCGGCCTCGGGGAAGCGGCCCGGCGTGGCGAAGACTGCTCTCGCGTCGCAGACGGTGACCCGGTAGCCCAGGAACTTCCCGACGCGAGCCACGGCTGCGGCGAAGTCGATGGCGCCGAAGACCAGCATGCGCGGCGGCCGCGCGAACGACTGGACGAACACGCTCAGGTCGTCGAGGCGCCGCTCGCCGTGCGGGCCGAGGCGCAGCACCCCGGTCCTGCCGTGGTCGAGCATGCCGCGCACGTCGTCGGTGACCGCGGCGTCGAGCCGCTCGGACCCGAGCCGACCCGACACCCGGTCCGGCCAGACCGCGAGGTGCCGCCCGACCGGCCCCGGGCCGTCGATCACCGTCGCCACGGCGACCGGCTCCTGCTCGTGGATCGAGGCGAGCACGTCGGGCAGCTCGGCGTACGCCGTGGCATCGACCGGCTCCACGAAGACGTCGATGATGCCGCCACAGGTCAGCCCGACCGCGAACGCGTCGTCGTCGCTCACCCCGTAGCGCTGCAGCACCGGCTCACCGCCGGCCATGACCTGGTGCGCGAGCTCGTAGACAGCCCCCTCGACGCAGCCGCCGGAGACACTGCCGGCAGGGTCGCCGGAGGGTGCTACCGCCATCGCGGCGCCGGGCTGGCGGGGCGCACTGCGCCAGGTGGCGACCACTGTCGCGAGGGCGAAGCGGTCGCCCTCGGCGTACCAGGCCCCCACCTGGTCGACGACGTCATGCATGAGCCACCTCGCGCCCCACGACACCGGACATCACCGTGGCGAGCCCCTGCAGCGCGGCCAGGCTGTGTCCGTCCACGAAGGAGTCAACGTGTGGGAGTGCGGCGAGCATCCCGGCAGTCATCGGCGCGTACCCCGGCTGACCGCGGTGCGGGTTCGACCAGACGACGCGGTGGGCCAGCCGGTTCAGCCGCGCCATCTGCTCGCCGAGCAGGGCCGCGTCGCCCCGCTCCCAGCCGTCGGAGGCGATGACCACGACGGCGCCCCGGGCCAGTCCGCGCTGGCCCCAGCGGTCGAGGAAGGCCTTGAGCAGCTCGCCGAGCCTGGTGCCGCCGCTCCAGTCCGGCACGGCCCGGGTCACGGCGGCGAGGGCCACCGACGGGTCCCGGTCTCGGATCTCCCGGGTGACCCTGGTCAGCCGGGTGCCGACGGTGAACACCTCCGTGCCCGGACGCCGCCGGGCGGTGGCGTGCGCGAAGCGCAGCATCGGGTCGGCGTAGGGCTGCATCGACCCGCTGACGTCGACCACCAGGACCAGCCGCCGGGGGCGGACCCGGCGGGTCCGGCGTTCCAGCCGGACCGGCTCCCCGCCCTGCCGCAGCATCGCGCGCACCGTGCGCCGCGGGTCGAGCGCGCCGCCGTGGCTCGGCCGGTGCCGGCGCGACCACCGCGGCTCCCCCACGGGGTCGATGGCCTCGATCAGCCGGCGCACCTCGTCGCGCTCGGCGGAGGTCAGGGCCGCCAGGTCGCGGTGGCGCAGCACCTCTGCCCGGCTGGCCGTCGACGCCGGGACCGTCTCCTCGTCGGACTGCCGGCTCCCCGACTGCTCGCTGCCCGGCACGGCGACGGGACGCACCACCGAGACGGGGGGCACTCGACGCATCGGCGGGGCGAGCTGGCCGTTGAAGTACGCCGCGAAGGCCCGGTCGTAACGCTCGATGTCCTCCGGCCCTGAGCACAGGGTGAGGCGGCCGGCCCAGTAGACGTCGGTGCGGTTCGTCACGTCGAGGGCTCCTGCGGCGGCGACGGTGGCATGCACCCGGTCGTGGGTGGCGGCGACACCGGCGGCGCGCAGGGTCCGGGCGAAGCCGACGAGGCTGCCTGTCAGGTCGGCCACGTCGGTCGCGTCACCCTCGGACGCGGTCATCCCGCGGCAGCCCACTCGGCGAGCCGCGAGCTGACCCGCTCCTGGTCCTCGCGGTACTTGAGGAAGGCCCCGAGGCTGGCGGCCGCCTTGTCGGGGTCGAGGTCACGGGCGCCGAGCGCGAGCAGCGCCTCGGCCCAGTCCAGCGACTCGGCCACGCCAGGTGTCTTGAGCAGGTCCTCCTGCCGCAGGTCGCGAGCGACCCGGGCGACGCCCTCGGCGAGCTCCTGGGTGACGTCGGGAAGCCGGCGCCGGATGATCTCCACCTCGCGGTCGAACGTCGGGTGGTCCAGCCAGTGGTAGAGGCAGCGCCGCTTCAACGCGTCGTGCACCTCGCGCGTTCGGTTGGAGGTGACGACCACGACGGGCGGGACCTCGGCGCGGATGGTGCCGAGCTCGGGGATGCTGATGGTCCAATCCGAGAGCACCTCGAGCAGGAACGCCTCGAACTCGTCGTCGGCCCGGTCGACCTCGTCGACGAGCAGCACGCTCGGCGTCGTCTCCAGCGCCTGCAGCAACGGCCGGGCGACGAGGAAGCGTCGGTCGTAGAGCTCGGCCTCCAGGCGGTCGGCGTCGGTGACGCCCGCGGCCTCGGCCGCCCTGAGGTGCAGCAGCTGGCGAGGGAAGTCCCAGTCGTAGAGCGCCTGCGCGGCGTCGAGCCCCTCGTAGCACTGCAACCTGATGAGCGGGGCCTGCAACGTGGCGGCGAGCGCAGTGGCCAGAGAGGTCTTGCCGACGCCCGCGTCGCCCTCGCAGAACAGCGGCCGGTGCATGACGATCGCGAGGTACGCCGCGGTGGCCACGCCCTCGTCGGGGAGGTAGCCCTGCGCCTCCAGCCGCTCGGCCAGATCGCTGGGCGAGGTCACGTCGGTCACGGCCCTCACCGTACGGCGTGACCGGCAGTGCTGTCCCCGCCGCGACCACCGCTCAAGATCACTACTTGTTCGCGATCTTGAGACAGCTGCAGCTTCAATGGTGGCCCAGTTGCCTCATGATCAGGGCCTGGGCACCCGGTCCAGGATGATCTTGAGACAGCTCCCGCTGCAAAGGTGGCCCAACCGCCTCAAGATCGACAGCATCAGCATCGGCAGCCCCAGCGCCACCCAGCCCCCAGCGGAAGCTCAGCCCCGCAGGGCGCAGCCGGTCGCAGCCTCGGCGTAGGCCAGGATCAGCGACTCCGCCGCGTCGGCGTCGATCCCCGACTCGGGCAGCACGACGTAGTAGCCATAGCCGTCCTCGAGCGCGACGAGATTGCGGCCGATGTCGCGGGCCGGTGCTGTCAGGCGGAACTGCCCGGCGGCCTGCCCGGCGACCAGGATCGAGTGGTAGATCGCCACCTGTCGGGCGAAGTACTCGCGGCTGAGCCGCCCGTACCCCTGCCGGCGGGTGCCCTGCCCGTCGAACTCGTAGAGCAGCTTGACCAGCTCGTCCTCGGGACCCACCGGCAGCCCGGCCCGGACAGCGGCCCGCAGCTGCTCCCGCGGATCGGCGATGGCGTCGACGGTGTCCTCGCGCTGCTGGCAGAAGCGTTCGACCGCGCGGCTGTGCGTCTCGACCAGGAGCTCGTCGAGCTCGCCGTAGTAGTACAGGACCGCGCCCGAGGTCAGCCCCGCCTCGTCGGCAACGTCGCGCAGCCGTACGGCGGCGGCGCCGTGCTTGAGCACCGCTCGCTCGGCCGCCTCGACGAGCTGGCCGCGCCGTTGTTGCTGGTCCCGGTTGCGTGCCATGTCACGGATTGTTTCACCGGAACCGAGAACTACCAACGATTTCCCG
>JAVEDG010000337.1 GCA_030841245.1 Actinomycetota bacterium | reverse complement strand
CGAACCGGTCGAACAACCGCGTCGCGACGTCCGGATGGATGCCGGGACCGTCGTCGACCACACGGGCGGTGACCTGAGCACCGCCGTACACCTGCACGTCGACGTGCCCTTGCGCGCGGCCGTGGGTCAGCGCGTTGTCGATGAGGGCGTCGAGCACCCGTCGCAAGGGACCTTTCGCGCCGAGCACGGTCAAGGGTGCTTCGTCGTCCGCCGGGCCGCACAGCGCCACGCCCTGTTCGCGTGCGTACGGGACCGCGGCCGCCACTGCGCTGCGGGCGACATCGACGACGTCGACCGCCTCGCGGCGCGCCGGGTGGGTGGCCAGCGACGCGGAGAGCAAGAGGTCGTCGACGACCTCGCCCAGCCGGCGGGTGTCAGACACCAGAGCGACCGACTCGGTGTGCACGTCCGCCGGCGCGTGCCGCCGCAGCGACCGCTCCAGCAGCTGCGCCCGGGTCGAGAGCAGGGTGAGCGGGGTCCGCAGCTCGTGGGAGGCGTCCGCGACGAAGCGGCGCTGTCGTTGCAGGGCTACCGCGAGCGGCCCGATGGCGCGTCGGGCGAGGAAGCCGCCGAGCAACGCCGACAGGGCCAGCCCCGCCATCTCGGCAACCACCAGACCGGTCAGCACCCGCGAGCGCTCGGCCAGCTCGCCGTGGCGGCTCTCGACCGCCTGCGCGAGCGTCCCGTGCGACGACAGGGTCAGCAGCCGGAACGACTTGCCGTTGTGGTCGACGACCCGCTCGTCTCTCGGGTGCTGCGCGGACACTGCGGCCAGCGGCGCTGCGAGCGGTAGCCAGCCGGGGGCCTCCTTGCTGCGTCGCACCGAGCCGTTCGGGTCCTGCACCCAGACCCCGACCGTCGCCGGCTCGCGGCTGAGGTCGTCGAGGTCCGTGATGGCCTGGTCCAACGTCCGTCGCGCCTCAGCGCCCTGCTCGCGGAGCACGACGCCGAGGGCCAGGCCGCCGACGAGCACGAGGATCACGGTGACGGCCGCAGCCGTGAGCGCTGCCAGCCGCCAGGTCGCGTTTCGCAGCAGTCGGGCGTCCGCCTGCGAAGTCACACCTTGCCCATGCGGTAACCGATCCCGCGCACGGTGCGGACCGCGTCCGGCCCGAGCTTGCGGCGCAGGTAGGACACGTAGGTCTCGACCACGCCCTCACCCTCCGCTTCCGAGAACACCCGGCTGCGCAGCTCCTCGCGGGTGAACACCCGGGTCGGGCGTCCGGCGAGCGTCCGCAGCAGGTCGGCCTCTCGTTCCGAGAGTGCCACCTCGGCGTCACCGCCGACGACGCACCGCGACCCCAGGTCGAGACTGCGTTCGCCGAGGTCGATCACCTCGGACTCGTCGGCCGGGTCGGCCCGCCGGACCAGCGCGCGCAGTCGGGCGAGCAGCTCGTCGACGTCGAACGGCTTGCCGAGGTAGTCCTGGGCGCCCCCGTCGAGGCCGTCGACACGCTCCGGCACCGTGTCGTAGGCCGTGAGCATCAGCGCCGGGGCCCGGATGCCACGGCGACGCAGCCGCTGCAGCAGGTCGAGCCCCTCGATGCCCGGCAGGCCGCGGTCGAGCACCAGCACGTCGTACCGGCGGGTGAGCCCGCGGTGCAACCCGGCCTGCCCGTCCGCCGCGACGTCCACGTCGTAGCCCTCGTCGGAGAGCAGCCGAGCCAGCATCGAGGCGAGCTCCTTCTCGTCCTCGACGACGAGGACGCGGGCCGCGGAGCGCGCCTCGTCGGCCGTCACTCTGTCCTCCGGTCGCTCCTCGGCGCGCATCGCCGTCTCCAAGCTGCTGAGACGGGACGCTACGCCGTGCCAAGCCGCCGGCCCAGGCGGGCGCCGATCCCCTGCTGCCATGTTCGGCACATGTTGGGCCGGGGGGCTGAGAGCTTTCTGGGTTTCGGCCGACCGATCTGAACCCCGGACCCCCGCCACCCGTGTTCTGGGGAGAGACAACGTGACCGAAGAGAGGAGTCGCCATGTCGGCTCGGACCTGGACAGCAAGGCGGGTGGCGTCGGCTGCGGCCGGGGCCCTCGCGACCGTGATGCTGCTGACCGCGTGCGGCGGCGGCTCCAGCTCGACGACGGCGGGCAGCTCGGGGAACTCGAGCAAGAACACGCCGGCAGCGAGCACCCAGACCGTGGCCACCGGCAAGACGTCGGTCGGGACCGTGCTGGTGGACTCCAAGGGCATGACGCTCTACGCCTTCGCCGCGGATTCGCCCGGCAAGTCGAACTGCAGCGGCAGCTGCGCCACCTACTGGCCACCGGCCCAGGTGTCCGGCTCGATCTCGCACTCGTCGGCCGTGTCCGCGAAGCTCGCGACCATCAAGCGCTCCGACGGCACCACCCAGCTCACCGTGAACGGGTGGCCGGCCTACACCTACGCGGCCGACTCGGGGCCGGGCCAGGCCAGCGGCCAGGGCCTTAACCTCTCCGGCGGCAAGTGGTGGGTCATCTCGCCCTCCGGCGCGCAGATCAAGTCCGGCGGCGGCTCGGGCGGCGGCTCGAGCAGCAGCAGCGGACCGCACGGCTACTGAGCCGACGGGGTACGGCGTGACCGGCGCGGCCTCTGCGCCGGTCACGTCTGTGCTGCGCCCTTGACGTCGACGACGGACGGCGGCAGCGGGTGGTCGGGCACCAGCTCGGCCAGCAGCGCCCGCACGCGGGCGTCGATGTCCGCAACGACCCGACGTACGGTCGCCTCGTCCTGGCCCTTCGGGTCCTCCAGCGGCCAGTCCCGATAGCTGGCGCCGAGGTACACCGGGCAGCTCTCGCCGCAGCCCTGGGTGACGACGACGTCGTAGGTCGCGCTCGTGTCGAAGGCCTTCGGGACCTCCCGGCTGACGTCCAGGCCGAGCTTCGTGAGCGCCGCGGCGACCTCGGGGTGCACCTGCTCGCCCGGCTCGGAGCCGGCGGAGTACACCTCCACGACGCCGTCCGCGTAGTGCTCGGTCAGCACCTTGCTGGCCACCGAGCGGCCGCCGTTGGCCCGACAGGCGTAGAGGATGCGCGGCTTGCTCATGCGTGCTCCCGGGGCGTCGCGGTGTGTGGGACGACCACGTCGCCGGCCGCCGAGGCGGCGTCGGGGTAGAGCGCCCGCACCAGTGCGAGCCCTGCGGCGCCGCCCACGAGCTGCGCGGCGACGAACCCGGGGACCGAGCCAGGGGAGATCCCGGCAAAGGTGTCGGAGAACATCCG
>JAVEDG010000330.1 GCA_030841245.1 Actinomycetota bacterium | reverse complement strand
CGCGGGAACGAGCGAGGTCGAGGCGCAGACCCGGGCGACCTCTTCGATCACGATGCAGGTGGCGAGCGCATCGGCACCTGCACCGCCGTACTGCTCCGGGATGTGTACGGCGTGGAAGTCCGCCTTGCGCAACGCGTCGTAGGACGCCTGGGGGAACTCCGAGCGCTCGTCGACCTCGGCCGCCAGCGGCGCGATCTTGTCCTCGCAGACTGCCCGGACCGCCTCGCGCAGCATGGTGTGCTCGTCGGGGAGCCGGTAGACGTCGAAGTCGCTCACGTCGCCGAGACTACGATCGCCGCCCGACCCCGGCGCTGTCGACCCCGGTCGGGTCGTCCAACCGCGGTCGGCTCCCCGAACCGGTCGGGCGTCCGAACCCGGTGGGATTGCCGACCCGGCACCGCTGATCGCTAGCCTTGCCTGCCATGACCCTGCGGATCACCGTGCTCGGCTGCGGCTACCTGGGCACCACGCACGCGGCCGGCATGGCCGAGCTGGGGTTCGAGGTCATGGGGATGGACGTCGACGAGGACCGCGTGGCAACTCTCGCCGCGGGCCGGGCCCCGCTGTATGAGCCGCACCTCGAGCCGATGCTGCGCACGCACGTCGACTCCGGCCGGCTGCGTTTCACCACGTCGTACGAAGAGGTCGCGCAGTTCGGCGACGTGCACTTCCTGTGCATCGGGACACCTCAGAAGAAGGGCGAGTACGCCACCGACCTGCGCTACCAGCACGGCGTGGTCGACGGGCTCTCCCCGCACCTGGACCGGCCGGCCCTGGTCGTCGGCAAGTCCACGGTGCCGGTCGGCACCGCGGCCGCGCTGCGCGACCGGATCCAGGCAGCTGCGCCGGCCGCCCGCGACGTCGACCTGGTGTGGAACCCGGAGTTCCTGCGTGAAGGGTTCGCCGTGCACGACACCCTGCACCCCGACCGGATCGTGCTGGGGACCGACTCCGAGCCGGCCGTCGAGACGATGCGTGAGGTCTACGCCAAGACGCTCGCCGACGGCACCCCGCTGATCGTGACGGACTACCAGACCGCCGAGCTGGTGAAGGCGGCCGCCAACGCGTTCCTGGCCACCAAGATCTCCTTCATCAACGCCATGTCCGAGCTGTGCGAGGCGGCCGGGGCCAACGTCGACGAGCTGGCCGATGCGTTGGGCCACGACGAGCGGATCGGCCGCAAGTTCCTCAACGCCGGCATCGGCTTCGGCGGCGGCTGCATCCCGAAGGACATCCGCGGGCTGATCGCGCGGGCCGGCGAGCTGGGCGTCGACCAGGCGGTTTCCTTCCTCAAGGAGGTCGACGCGATCAACATGCGTCAGCGCGCCCACGTCGTCGACCTGGCACGAGCGGCGCTCGGCGGGTCGCTGCTCGGCACCCGGGTCGCGGTGCTCGGCGCCGCCTTCAAGCCCGACACCGACGACATCCGCGACTCCCCCGCGCTCAACGTCGCCGGACAGCTGCACCTGCAGGGCGCCGAGGTCTCGGTCTACGACCCGAGGGCCAACGACAGCGCCCGCCGGATCTTCCCCACCCTGACCTATGCCGACTCGACGCTCGAGGCCTGCCAGGGGGCGGATCTCGTGCTGCACCTGACGATGTGGCAGGAGTTCCTCGACGCGGACCCGGCCGAGATCGGCGAGGTGGTGAACCACCGCCGCGTCATCGACGGCCGCAACGCACTGGACGCGGACCGCTGGCGCGCCGCCGGCTGGACCTACCGCGCCCTCGGCCGCCCCTAGCCCCTCGCATCGTCCCCCACCTCCCCCCTCCTTCCCCTTGCCTCCCTCTCCCTCCTTCCCTAGCCCCTCCCTCCCTAGCCCCCGTCCTCCCTCCCTCCCCTGACCCCTCCCACTCCCCTGACCCCCACTCCCCGTTGATCATGCAGAACCTGGCCAAGCCCCCCCCTGTTGATCATGCAGAACCTGGCCAACGCGCTCCGCGGGCCGATGGCAGCACTGGCCGGTTACTGCATGATCAACAGTGAAGGGGGCAGGGGCGGGGGACGTCGGCGGGTCGGCGGTCGGCGGGACGTCGGCGGGTCGGCCGGTCGGCCCGGTCAGAGGTCGGCGGCCAGGTCGGCGAGCTTGGTGACGACGTTCCAGTTGCGCATCGTCGCCGTACCTCCGACCTTGCTGCCGCCTACCGCCCGGGCCAGCTTGCTGTCGTGCGCGCCGTCGGGCAGCCACAGGTAAATCTCCCGGCCGAGGGTGGCCACCTGCTCGGGCGCGTAGCTGTCCGGGTCGATGCCGGCCAGCCAACCGGCCGGCGGCTTCCTGTCGAGGAACACCACCATGTACCGCGCCGGGTCCGAGGCAGTGCCGCCGAACGGGTCGTGCGCCACGACCTTCGCCAGCTGGGCCGCACTGCGCACAACCACGTCGACCGTCATGCCCAACCGCGCGGCGATCGCCTTCTCGACCTGCTTGCCGACCTCGTCGGCCGAGCGGAGCGGCGTACGGAACACCGCGTTGCCGCTCTGCAGGTGGGTGCGCACGTCCGCGTAGCCGAGCTCGCCGAGCAGCTCGCGCAGGTCGCTCATCGCGACCCGGCGCTTGGACCCGAGGTTGATCCCGCGCAGCAGGACGACGTGGACCGGCATGCTCAGACGCCGAAGCCGACAGCGCCGCTCACGTGGCGGCGCAACGACGCGCCCTTGACCCGCGCCTGGTCGGCGAGCTCACCCTGGAAGTCGGTCATCCGCTGCTGGAGTGCGGAGTCGCTCGCCGCCAGGATGCGTACGGCGAGGAGGCCTGCGTTGCGCGCCCCGCCGACCGAGACCGTGGCGACCGGGACACCGGCCGGCATCTGGACGATGGACAGCAACGAGTCCATGCCATCGAGGTGCTCGAGCGGCACCGGCACACCGATCACCGGCAGCGGAGTGACCGACGCGAGCATGCCCGGCAGGTGCGCGGCTCCCCCCGCCCCGGCGATGATCGCCCGCAGCCCGCGGCCTGCTGCGGCCTCGCCGTACGCGAGCATCTCGCGCGGCATGCGGTGGGCGGACACGACGTCGACCTCGTGCGCCACGTCGAACTCGTCCAGCGCCTTGGCGGCCTCTTCCATGACGGGCCAGTCCGAGTCGCTGCCCATCACGATGCCGACCAGCGGCTCAGCCATCGATGTCTCCTCGCAGGAAAGCGGCGGCGTGCACGGCGCGTGCCCGCACGTCCTCAGCATCGTCGCCGAGTGCCGTGACGTGCCCCACCTTTCGCCCAGGGCGGACGGCCTTGCCGTACATGTGGATCCGGATGCCGGGGTCGTGCGCGAGGCAGTGCAGGTACCCGCCGTACATGTCCTCGATGTCGCAACCCAGCACGTTGGACATGGCGACCTGCCGGGCCGACATGCGGGTGTCGCCGAGCGGCAGGTCCAGCACGGCGCGCAGGTGCTGCTCGAACTGGCTGGTGCGCGCGCCCTCGATGGTCCAGTGCCCGCTGTTGTGCGGCCGCATCGCGAGCTCGTTGACCAGCACGCCACCAGTGGTGTCGAACATCTCCACCGCCAGCACACCGTGCACGTCCAGCCCCTCGGCGATGCGCAGCGCGGCCTGCTGCGCGGCGACGGCGTGCTCCTCCGTGACGGCGGCCGGTGCGAGCACCTCGCGACAGACCCCGTCGACCTGCACCGTCTCGACGACCGGCCAGACCGCTGCCTGGCCGTGCGGGCTGCGAGCGACGAGGACGGCCAGCTCGCGCTCGAAGTCGACCCGTTCCTCGGCGAGCAACGGCTCGTCCCGGGCCAGCCAGTCGGCCGCGGCAGCGACGTCGGCCGCCAGTAGGACGCCCTTGCCGTCGTAGCCGCCGCGCGGTGTCTTGAGGACCAAAGGCCAGCCGACCTGCGCGCCGAACGCCGTCAGCTCGGCCTCGCTCGCCACGAGCCGCCACCGGGGGCACGGGATGCCGAGCGCGGTCAGCCGCTCGCGCATCACGGCCTTGTCCTGCGCGTGGACCAGGGCAGCAGCACTCGGGCGTACGACGATGCCCTCCGCCTCGAGCACGCGCAGGTGCTCGGTGGGCACGTGTTCGTGGTCGAACGTCAGCACGTCGCATGTCTTCGCGAAGCGCCGCAACGCCTCGAGGTCGGTCTCGTCGCCGAGGTCGACGCCCGGCACGACCTGAGCCGCACTCTCACCGGCATCGCGGGCGAGCACCCGCAACGTGATGCCGAGCTCGAGTGCCGGACCGGCCATCATCCGCGCCAGCTGACCGCCGCCGACCACGCCGACCACCGGGAACGCCACCCGCCAACCCTAACGAGCCCCGACCCGCACCCGCCGAGCGCTGCAGACGAGCCGGCACGGCACCAGGTCGCGCCGGCGTTTCAGGAGCGCTCGGCGGCTAGAGGCCGAGGTCGCGGGCGATCAGGATGCGCTGCACCTCGGAGGTGCCCTCGCCGATCTCGAGCACCTTGGCGTCGCGCCACATGCGGGCCACCGGGAACTCGTTCATGAACCCGTAGCCGCCGTGGATCTGGGTCGCCTCCCGAGCGTTCTCGACAGCGCACTCCGAGCTGTAGAGCTTGGCCACCGACGCCTGCCGCTTGAACGGCTCGCCGCGCAGCATCCGGCCCGCGGCGTCGTAGTAGGCCAGCCGCGCCGTGTGCGCGCGCAGCTCCATGTCGGCGAGCTTGAACTGCACGGCCTGGTTGGCCCCGATCGGCTTCCCGAACGCCTGCCGCTCCCGCGCGTACCTCAGCGACTCGTCCAGACAGCCCTGGGCCAGCCCGACCCCGATTGCCGCGATCGCGATGCGCCCCTCGTCGAGGATCGACAGGAACTGCGCATAGCCGCGACCGCGAGGTCCGAGCAGGTTCGCCTCCGGTACCCGCGCATCGCTGAACGAGAGCTCCCGGGTGTCCGAGGCGCTCCAGCCGACCTTGGAGTACTTCTTGGACACGGTGAACCCGGCCGTCCCGGACGGCACCAGGATCGAGGAGATCTCCTTGTGACCGGACTCGTCGACACCGGTCACGGCGGTGACCGTCACGACGCTGGTTGCGTCGGTGCCGCCGTTGGTGATGAACGCCTTGGTCCCGTTGATGACCCAGCTGTCACCGTCGAGGGTCGCCGTCGTCAGGGTCGCGCCGGCATCCGACCCGCCGCCGGGCTCGGTCAGGCCGAAGGCCGCGAGTGCCTCGCCCGAGCACAGCTTGGGCAGCCACTCGTGCTTCTGCTCGTCCGTGCCGAACAGGTAGATCGGCATCGCGCCGAGCGACACCCCGGCCTCCAGCGTGATGGCGACCGACGAGTCCACCCGGGCCAGCTCCTCGAGGGCCACACAGAGCGCGAAGTAGTCGCCGCCCATCCCGCCGTACTCCTCGGGGAACGGCAGGCCGAACAGGCCCATCTGGCCCATCTGGCGCACGATGTCGTAGGGGAACTCGCCACGCTCGCACAGGTCGCCGATCACCGGTGCGACGACCTCGTGGGCGAACTCCTCGACGGTCTTGCGCAGCGCCTCGAGCTCGTCGTCGAGCCGGAAGTCCGGACCCCTCGTCGCCACGGTCTCTCCTCGGGTCTTCGCGCGGCCCGCCGGCGTCGATGTGTCACGCGGTGTTCCGCTCGGCGGGTCCTTGTCACACCGTACGCCGTCATGCTCCCACGGCGGTGCCGAAGCTGCTCCCTTAGGCTGACGACCGTGACCTGCCGCCGCCGCACCCGCAGCCCGCGCACGAGCGCTTCGTGAAGGCGCTGCTCGGCGTCTACTACCGCCTCGGTCACCTGGTCCGCGAGCTGATGAAGTTCGGCGTCGTCGGGGTCGTCGCCTTCGCCACCGACGTCGGCCTGTTCAACCTCTTCCTGCACCTGACCGACAAGCCGCTGACCTCCAAGACCCTCTCGACGGTCGTGGCGACCACGGTTGCGTACGCCGGGAACCGGCACTGGACGTTCCGCCACCGCAGCCGCTCCGGCGTACGCCGGGAGTACAGCCTGTTCTTCCTGCTCAACGGTGTCGGGCTGGCGATCGCCCTCGGCTGCCTGGCGGTGTCGCACTACGTGCTCGACTTCACCAGCCGGCTGGCCGACAACATCGCCGCCAATGTGGTCGGCCTCGCGCTCGGGACGACGTTCCGGTTCTGGTCCTACCGCCGGTTCGTCTTCCGGAACACGAGCGGGATGGAGATGGTGCCCAGCGGCGCCACGGTCGGGCGACCGCCGGCGGGCGACGCGGGTGACGGCGACGCAGAGCGGGACGAGGAGCCGCACGGGCTCACCGAGGACCGGACGCCCCAGGGCTGAGCGGCAGCGCGACGACCGGCGGCCGGACGACGTCGGGCAGAGCGAGCTGAATCAGGGCCGGTCACGGCAGGGCTGACGGACGGCCGCTCTGACGGTGCTAACGGACGGCCGGTCCCGGCTGTGCTAGCGAGGGCCGGTCTCGGCGGTGCTGAGGAACAGCGCGAAGACCGGCGGCCGCTGCTGCACCAGCTCGAGCCGCCCGCCGTCGGCGGCCGCGAGCTCGCGGGCCAGGGCCAGCCCGAGGCCGGTGCCCCGACGCCCGCTGACCGAGCGCTCGAAGATCCGAGCCCCCAGCTCGTGCGGCACTCCTGGCCCCTGGTCGGTGACCTCGACCACCAGCGAGATCCCGGTCGAGCGGGTGGACACGGTCACCTGACCGGCTCCGTGGACCAGGCTGTTCTCCAGCAGTGTCGCCAGCACCTGGGACAGTCCGTTGTGGGTGGCCAGGGCGATCAGGCCGCGCGACCCGCTCGCCACGATGCGCCGGTCAGCGGCGCCGAACGCCGGCTCCCACTCGACGATCTGCTGCAGCACCACGTCGTCCAGCGGCACCGGCCCGACCCGCAGGTTGTTGTCCCGCACGCTGTCGAGCAGGTGCTCGACGACGGTGGCGAGCCGCTCGACCTGGGTCAGCGCGCTGCGGGCCTCCTCACGGACGGTCTGCTGGTCCTCCGCCGAGATGATCTCCTCGAGCCGCATCGACAGCGCGGTGAGCGGGGTCCGCAGCTGGTGCGAGGCGTCGCTGGCGAACTGGCGCTCGGCAGCGATCAGCCGGTCGATGCGGTTGGCACTGCGCTCCAGCAGCTCGGCCACCCGGTCGAGCTCCTCGATGCCGGACGCCGCCAACGGCGTACGCGCATCACCCGAGCCGAGCCGTTCCGCCCGCTCGGCGAGCGCCACCAACGGCGTGGTGAGCCGCCTCCCCTGGCGCAGCCCCACCCAGACCGCAGCAGCGACGGCGGCCGCACCGACGGCGATGACAAGCGTAATCGTGGCGGCGACGTCGAGTTCGGGCCGCGCGATGGTGGCGACAACGGTCAGCGGTACGCCGAGCAGCACGACCGCCACAACGGCAATGGCCACACTCGACTGGATCAGTCGACGCCGCACGTCGTCCTCACCTGGTCACTCGCGCTCGAAGCGGAAGCCAACTCCCCGAACCGTGGTGATGAACGTGGGGTTCGCCGCGTCGTCCCCGAGCTTCTTGCGCAACCAGGAGACGTGCATGTCCAGCGTCTTGGTGGAGCCCCACCAGGCGGTGTCCCACACCTCGCGCATCAGCTGTTCACGGGTGACGACCTTGCCGGCCTCCCTGAGCAGCACGCGCAGCAGGTCGAACTCCTTGGCGGTCAACGAGAGCTCCAGCTCGTCGATCCAGGCCCGGTGCGAGTCGACGTCGATGCGGACGCCCTGCACCCCGCCGCTGACCTCGATCGTCCCGCGACGCAGCAGCGCCCGCACCCGGGCCAGCAGCTCGGCGAGCCGGAACGGCTTGGTGACGTAGTCGTCGGCGCCGGCGTCGAGACCGACCACGGTGTCCACCTCGTCGACCCGCGCGGTCAGCACGAGCACCGGCACGCCGCTGCCCTCGCCGCGCAGCCGCCGGCACACCTCGAGGCCGTCCATCCCGGGCAGCCCCAGGTCGAGGACCACGAGGTCGACTGGTGAGCTGGTGGCGGACTGCAGCGCGCCGGGGCCGTCCTCGCACACGTGCACGTCGTAGCCCTCGCGGCGCAGGGCGCGCGCGAGCGGTTCCGAGATGGCCTGGTCGTCCTCGGCCAGGAGCACACGCGTCATGGGGTCATCGTAGGTGCTAACCGGCCTACGCAGGGTGATCGGCGCACTCGGGAGCGCGTGCTCGTGCTGTGGAGGCACCGGTCAGCCCAGCCTGGCCACGCTGTGGCGAAGCCGGCGCAGCTCGCCGACCCGGCGCTCGTACGTCGCTCCGACGACCACCAGCAGCAGGCCGGCCGTCGCGATGGCCACCCACCGGGGCACCGCGTCGTAGGCCTGCGCGAGGTACGGCGCGAGCTGGACCAGCGCGTCGACGGCCAGGACGGCGCCGCCCAGGAGCAGCGGCGCCTGCAGGCGGCGCACGACGCCCACCAGGACGACCACGAGGGCCGCCAGGCCCAGCAGGACGGGGCGCGTGGCTCCCGTGTCGGTGACCGCGCGCGCCAGGCTCGGGGTCAGAGCGAGGGCGAGCCCGGATCCGTAGGCCCGCCAGGAGGTGGTCTGCTCGCGCCGGCGCTGCAGGAAGCCGACGGCGAGCAGGACGACGGCCGCGGGGACCGTGTAGGCCTCGGGGGCGGTGACGTGAGAGTCGGCCAGCCGCACCCACGAGCTCGCTGTGAGCAGCAGCCCGGCGAGCCAGCCCGCACGGTGCATCCCGGGACGAGCGGCCAGCACAGCCATCCCGACGCCGACGGCCAGCAGTGCCAACCACAGCCGGTCCGAGTCGAGCGCCGTCGCCGGCACCGCCAGCGCGGCCGAGAAGGCTCCGACCACAAGGACGTCGCCGGCGACGTCGTCCCCGACCACCCGTCCCGCCCAGCCGGCCGCCCCGAGCAGGACGGCCGCGGCCACGGCGCCGGTCAGGCCGAGGTCGGCGGTCGACCCGCCGGCCCACCAGCAGACGGCCACCGAGTCCCCGACCGCGGCAATCGCCGCGATCATCGCTCCCGCGCGGCGAGCAGTTCCGTCGGTGAGCGGCGCACCGGAGAGACCGGCGGCGACCAGCAGGCCGAGCACCAGGGTCCAGAGCGCCGGCCAGCCGGCGCCGGAGTGCCGGGCGAGCGCTCCTGCCTCGATGACGGCGAGCGCGGAGGCGGCCACCACCTCGCTAGGCCAGAGCCACGTCAGGTCCGCCGGCCGCAGCCGCTCGAGGACCGCGGCGGCGAGCAGCACCCCCACTCCTACTGGCAGTGCCACAAGAGTCGCGACCGGCTGGGCGAATGCCCATGCAAGACCGAGCGCCATGACCAGCGCACCGCCTGCGGTGGTGGCCCAGCGGAGCGCACCGCGGCCGAGGAAGGTGGCGCCCACCAGGGCAGCCGCGGCAACGCCCAGGTCGAGCGCGAGCGCGCCCGGGAACGTGAGCTCGAGCGACGGCGCGGTGACCAGCACTGACGCCCCCACGAACGGGACAGCCGCCGCCGACGGGATCCGCAGGTCGACCACGCGGCCCGCGAGCAGCAAGACCAGAGCGGCAGCGAGGAGCAGCAACGGGGTCGACGCGTGCCAGGTGACGAGGAGCTGGTCGGACGCGTGCGCGACGAGAGCTCGTGCGTCCTGCTGCCCGGTCGCCGACCAGGCCCGTGTGAGCCAGTCGATCCGTCCCACACAGGCAACGACGAGCTCGGGTAGCGCAGACAGCGCGGGCGCGACCGCTGCGACCGCGAACACCCTCGCGGGCACGACACGCCAGGCAGTGGGAAGCGCCGCCGCCGCGGCGAGCAGCGCACCCGCAGCGAGCGCCATCGCCAGAGCCAGCCATGACTCGTCCAGTTGGTCGACGACCGGCGCCCAGGCGGCCAGGAGCGCCACCAGCGCCGCCGCGCCGAGCAGCGGCTGACGCAGGCGATCGAGCGACGCCGGGACCAGGACGGCCGCCGTGGCCGCAACTGCGGCCAGGACGGTCAGCAGGATGGCCCCGGACAGGAGGGAGCCTGACTCGTCGTACGCCGCGATGCCGGCCGCCAGCACGCCGAAGCACCAGGCGACAATCGCGCCGATGCCCAGCGTGGCGTGCGCGTCACGGCCCGGCTCGCCGAACGGCCGGACGTTCGCGACCAGGGCCAGCGCCGCGGCCTGCAAGGTCAGGCCGAGCGCGATGACGGCGAGGGGGTGGGCGGCGTCCTGCGCGAGGTGACCGGCGACGAGAAGGAGCGGCAGCTGGACCAGCACAGCAGCCGACACCCGGGTGGCGCGCAGCGGGATGACGGCAGCCCAGGCGACGAGGGCCGCGACGACCGTCGTGAGCGCGCCGGCCCAGTAGAGCTCGCCCGACGTGGTGTCAAGACCGGCCAGGCCCGCACTGCGCGCGCCGTACGCGTCGAGCAGGGTGAGCGCGACGGTCAGCGCGGCGAGCGCCTCGGCCGTGGCCCCGAGCGAGCGCTTGCGCGAGAAGGTGGCCGCGCCGGCAGCGACGGCCGTGCACCCTGTCATGACTGCCGCGCGGCCACCCACGCCGAGTGACCCCCACGAGACGACCAGGAAGATCACGGCGGCCACAGCGAGCAGGCCGACCCCGAGACCGAGCAGCAGGTTCTGCACGCGGCGGAGGGTCCACTCGGGCCGTGGCGCAGGAGGTGTCAGGGGGCGAGCGGGGTAGCCGGCCGAAGGGATCCCGGACGCCGAGTGCATGGGGCCGGTGCGCGGGCCTGCCGTGCCTACCGACCCGGCCGCCGCTGCAGTCGCGCCGTGGCGCGGTCCCGCCGTCCCCAGGGACCCGGCCGCCGCCGCAGTCGCGCCGGCCGGGGACCCCGCGAGCGGTACCTGTCCCATGACATGGGCGCCCGGCGTACGGGCGGGAGCCCGCCCCACCGCGGCGCGCATCGCGGCCAGCAGCGCCGAGCGCTGGGCGAGCAGGTCTGCAGCCTGCACGGACAGGGTCCACAGCCGCGATGCCTCAGGTCCGGTGAGCGAGACGCCGCAGACTGCGCACGTCGGGTCGGCCGTCAGGCGAGCCAGACAGGACGGGCAGCGTGTGGAGTCGGTGAGGACGGTCTCGTCGATCATGGCTTCAGCATCGGCATCGAGGGGGCCTGACCACATCCGTCGGCGTACTCAGACTGGCCTGAGTACCGCGCCTGCGTAGGCGCAATCGAGCAGCTCCGCGAGGGCTTCAGCGGCGCAGCGGGGTCGGCGACAGGGTGGGTGGTTGCCAAGCTGCGCGGGGGTGCTGGTCGGGGTCGACCCAGCGGGTCGGGTGAACACGGGCCGCCCGTGGGGGCCGATGCGCACGGCCCAGCCGCCGTGGTGGATCGCACGGTGATGGTGGGCGCAGAGGAGCACCAGGTTGTCCGGGCAGGTGGGTCCGCCCAGCGCCCAGTGCCAGATGTGATGCGTGTGGCACCACCGGGGCGGCCGTCCGCAGCCGGGGAAGGCGCAGCCCTTGTCGCGCAGCACCAGGGCGCGGCGCAGCGCGCGGGTCGGGGTGCGCGAGAGCCGGCCGATGTCGAGGATCTCGGGGTGCTCGGCGGTCTCGTGGATCGCCAGCACCAGCCAGGCGTCGCAGGCCAACAGCCGGGTGGTCTCGGGTGAGAGCGGGGTTCCGTCCTCGAGGGTGGCCGGCTCCAGCACCGGCTCGCCGGCCGATCCGGTGCGGCCGCTCCCGGTCCGGGTGCTGGTGCCGACCCCGGGCGCGCACCAGTTGCCGCGGTCCGGCGCCGGCTGCTGCTCCCTGCCGGGCCTGGCCCGCGTTGCGCCGGTCCCTGGTTGGTCGACGTCTCTGCCGGCGGCGGGAGGCGGCGGTGCCGCTTCGGGAGGCGGCGGTGCCGCTTCGGGGCGGGTCTGGGAGCGCAGGTAGTCGAGGCTCGTGGTCACGGTCAGGGTGACCGGTTCGCCGCCGGCGTCGGGGGCGTCGGGGTGGGACAGCGCGAGCTTGACCAGCAACATCAGGGCGTCGGCGCGTCGTTGCGCAGGGTTGCGCCGGTCCGCCGCCCGGCCCTCTGAGCTGACGCCCTCCCGGAAGTCTGCACCGCAGCCAACGACCCCGCTGCCGTCCAGACCGGCCCCGTGCTTCGCGAGCAGGTCGGGGCACGTGTCGTTGCCGCAGCCACTGTCACGGTCGTGGCTGTGGGTTGGGGCCATCACCGCGTCGAGCGCGGCCTGGAGCAGCATGCCATTGGCGGCGGAGAACTCCCCGCGGGCGGCCCGTTTCCCGTCGTGACCTACGCGCAGGGAGAACTCCTCGGTCTCGGCCTGGTGCAGCTCGTCGCGCTCGAGCTCGGCCCCGTGCTCGGGGTCGAGGACCTGGATCAGGTGCCGGCCGAGCCGGTCGAGGTGGTCCGGTCCGAGCTCGGCGGCCTGTTCGACGAGCAGCGCGCTGCCCTCGCGGCGGGTCTGGTCGGAGACCACCGAGGGCAGCTTGTGCACCGCGCGGGTGATCGACTCGGCCTGGGCCCGGCTGAGCTGCCCACCGGCCAGCGCCTCGGCCACCGGGGCGTGCACCCCGTGCGGGTCGGCGTGCAGATCGGCGGCCAGGCTCACCTCGGCCTTGGCCGCGCCGGGGTGGGCCTGCAGACGCCAGCGCAGCCAGGCCGCGGTCGAGGTGGCGCCGGCGGCCACCGCGGCTTCGCGGGCGTCGATCTCGCGGGTGGTCGCGAGTGACACCCACAGCAGCCGGCGGGCCACCTGTTCCTGCTCGACCCGCAGGTCCAGCAGCTCGGGGTCCGAGAGCGACCACAGGTTCGCCGACCCCAGCTCCTCGACCGCCGCACCCGCCGCCGCCGCCAGCGCGGCCAACGCCGGGTGCGGCGCCAGGTCCGGGTCGGTGATGGTGGTGGTGGTGGTCATGACGGTCAAGCTAAGACATGGGTCGGACACAACCCCGACGTCCCTGACCCGGCAGAACCCGTTGCCCCACAACGGATCCCGGCTGTTGACAACGCCGGCTGTGGACGACTGAAAACGTGCTATGGCGATCCAGGGTCCGCGACTCGGGCAAGTCCAACCGGGTTGGCTCAGCCGGCGACGGGCTCGTACTCGAGGATGACGATGCCGCTGCCGAAGGTCTCGGTCCCGGTGAGCTTCAGCGGCTGCTGTGTGTCGTCCTCGTCGAAGAGCCGGGCGCCGCCACCCAGCGCGATCGGGTGAACCATCAGCCGGTAGAGGTCGATGAGGTTCGCCCGCCGCAGCGCGTTGAACAGCTGTGCGCTGCCGGAGAGCAGCAGGTCCCCACCCGGCTGCTCCTTCAGCTTCGCGACCTCGGCCGGGATGTCGCCCGTGACCAGCTGCGAGCCGGGCCAGTCGACCGACGTCAGGGTCGAGGACACGACGTACTTGGGCATCGTGTTCATCTTCTCGCCAAAGCCGGCCTCGTCCGGCGGCATCGACGGCCACGCCGCGGCGAAGCCCTCGTAGGTCCTGCGCCCGAGGAGCAACGCGTCGCTGGCCTGCAGCTCGCGCAGCTTGAACGCGCTGGCCTGCTCGTCGAAGAACGGCATCGACCACTCCCCCGGCTCGTGGAACACGCCGTCGAGGGACACGTACTCCGTGGCGACCAGTCTCATCACTGCCTCCGATTGCCTGCGATCACTCGGTGCGATGTCGATGCCTTTGACGGCGTACGGCGGGCCGACTCATCGGTCCCGGCCGACCTGTCTGGGGCCGACCTGTCTCGGGCCGCCTCTGCCTCGGCCGACGAGACCCGACCCCGAGCGACGGTCAGACCGGGGTGACGCCGTGCCGGCGGCGGGAGAACGAACGGTCCTTGTGCCGGTAGCGGGCGAACCGCGCCACCAACGCCTCCCGCAGCGCAGAAGGCTCGATGATGTCGTCGACCACCAGCTCGCTGGCGAGCCGCACGATGTCGATGTCCGCGTCGTACTCCGCGCGCTTCTCGGCGACGAACTCCGCCCGTGCCGCCTCGTCCTCGAGGGCCGCGATCTTGTTGGCGAACACCGCGTTGACAGCAGCCTCCGCGCCCATCACCGCGATCTTCGCCGTCGGCAGCGCGATCGTCGCGTCGGGCTCGAACCCGGGACCGGCCATGGCGTAGAGCCCCGCGCCGTACGCCTTGCGGACCACCACGCAGATCTTCGGCACCGTCGCCTCGGACACCGCGCTGATCATCTTGGCGCCGTGGCGGATGATGCCCTGCTTCTCGACGACCGAGCCGACCATGAACCCCGGCACGTCCGAGAGGAACAGCAGCGGGACGTTGAAGGCGTCGCAGAGCTGGATGAACCGCGTCGCCTTGTCCGCAGAGTCGTTGAAGAGCACCCCGCCCTTGAACATGGAGTTGTTCCCCACCACCCCGACGGCCTCGCCGCCGAGCCGCCCGAACCCCACCACGACCTCGCGTGCCCACAGCGCGTGGATCTCGAGGAACGAGCCGTCGTCGAGCAGACCCTTGGCGTAGCGACGCATGTCGAACGCCTGCCGCTCGCTCTCCGGCACGAGCGCAGCAAGGTCGACCGACGGCGCCTCGACCGCGTCGACCGCCGGCGGGCGCCCCTCCCAGCTCGACGGCAGGTAGGACAGGTAGCGCGCCACGGTCTCCAGCGCCGCCTGCTCGGTCTTGACCAGGAAGTGCCCGACGCCCGACTCGGTGCAGTGCACCCGAGCGCCACCCATCTCCTCGAGCGTCGTCTTCTCGCCGGTGACCATCTCGACCATCCGGTCCGACCCGAGGTACATCGACGCGTTGCCCTCGACCATCACGACGACGTCGCAGAACGCGGGGATGTAGGCGCCACCGGCCGCGGACGGCCCGAACAGCGCACAGACCTGGGGGATGGACCCGCTGGCCCGGACCTGGTTCCAGAAGATCTTCCCGGCGCCGCGGCGTCCGGGGAACAGGTCGATCTGGTCCGTGATGCGGGCGCCCGCGGAGTCGACCAGGTAGATCATCGGTACGCCGGTGCGGTACGCCGTCTCGATGATCCGGATGATCTTCTCGACCGTCCTGGCCCCCCACGACCCGGCCTTGACGGTGGAGTCGTTCGCCATGACCGCCACCGGTCGGCCGTCGACCGTGGCCGTGCCGGTGACGACCCCGTCGGCCGGGAGGTCACCGGCCGCGACGTTGGCGAAGACGCCGTCCTCGACGAAGGACCCCTCGTCGACGAGCAGTGCCACCCGCTCCCGGGCGAAGAGCTTGCCCTTGGCCGCGTTCGCCTGGTGGTACTTGGCCGCGCCGCCCTGCACCACACCGTCCCGCAGGCTCGGCACGGGAGGGTGCTCGGGCATCGGGTTGTGCTCCTGGGTCTGGACGGGTGACACGTCTCACCTCGAGCGGCGTCGCGGGCGTCGGGAAACGCCCGCGAGCCTAACGGGACGGGTCAGGAGTCCTGAACCTCGACCGTCCGGTCCGACGACGATGCGGGACCGTCGTCGGTCGACGTGGCCGAGCCCGCCACCGCGACCGCCAGCAGGGAGCGGAGCACGGGCTCGAACCCGACGACCGGCAGGCTGATCGGGTCGGTGAACACCTCGACCAGCCAGCCACCGTCGTGGCCGGTGGCTCCGGCGGCGACCAGCCCGGTGTATCCGGCGGTGACGAGGAACGCCTCCTCGGCAGGGTCGTTCTCCGGGGCGCCGAGCTCGACGTGGAACGCGCCGGCCTCGCGGATGGCCAGCTCGCTGACCGGGAAGTCGGCGAGCGTGAAGGAGGCCCCGATCTCGGCCTGGGCACGACCCTCGGCGTCGAGCTCGTCGCCGTGGCGGGCCACCGAGCTGCAGATGCTGCGCAGCACGCCCGACTCCGGCTCCGAATGGCTCACCCACCAGGCTGCCGCGTCCATCAGCTCCCGGACGTGCTCGGCGACGACCTCGGCCCGGGCCACGGTGCTCGTCGCCTCGCAACGGTCGAGCAGCTCCAGGCCCGAGTCGAGCGCCGCTTCGCCGTCGATCGCCAGTCGGCCGCGACGCGCGCGGCGGTCGACGGGCGACTCGACGGGGGCCTCGGGAGCGGGGTGACCGGCGACGACGGGATGACGGGCGCCGGAGCGCTTGGCGCGGTACTGCGCCGCGTCCGCGAGCCGGAACAGCCGTACCGGGCTGTCCAGCCGGCCCGCCATCGTCTCGGTCGAGGCGACCCCGCACGAGACGCCGGTGCTCATCGGCTGACGGTCGACCAGGTCGCACAGCTCCTGGGCGACCTCGACCGCGGCCTGCGCCGTCGTGCCGGCCAGGACGATGCAGAACTCGTCGCCGCCGATCCTGGCCGCCAGGCTTCCGCTGGCCAGCCCGCTGGCCCGGCTCACCGCGTCGCCCACTGCCACGATCAGCCGGTCGCCTGCAGAGTGACCGAACGAGTCGTTGACCTGCTTGAGCCGGTTGATGTCGGCGAGCACCAGCGACACCGACTCACCGGACTCGATGTGTCTCTTGACACACTCCTCCAGCCGCTCGTCGATGGCGCGGCGGTTGGCCAGCCCGGTCAACGGGTCCTCGAAGGCCAGCCGCTCGATGCGGGCGAAGTGGTCGGCCTGCACCACACCGGCCGCCACCTGAGTCGCGACGGCGATCGCGAAGTCGATGTCACCGACGTCGAAGCGCCGCTCGGCTGCAGCCCGGGTCGCCCACATCTCGCCCCACACCCGCGCCTCGACCACGATCGGCACCGAGATGGACGAGTCCTTGCCCAGTTGCCGCAGCAGCGTGGCCTGCTCGTCCTCGTCGCCGCCGTCGACCGTCGAGATGAAGGCGTGACCCTCCTCGACCAGCATGAACGCTTGGGGCCACTGCGAGACCGAGTAGGTCTCGTCGTGGGGAAATCGAGCCTCACCCGGCCCGAGCAGCCCGACGTTGACCAGGGTGCGCAGCACCCCGGTCTCGCGGTCCCAGCGCGAGACCGACAGCGACGAGGCGTCCAGCGCCCGGCGCGCCTCCTCAGCGGTCAGCTCGATCAGGTCCTCGAACCGGCGGGTCGCGCCGACCACCTTGGCGATGTCCAGCAGTGAGCGCAGCCGCGCCGCATCGCCGCGCCCGCCGTGCTTTCCCGACTCCCCGAACGTCTCCAACCCCAGCCTCCTCGCCGGGGTAACGATGACGTAGTTGGCGGCCCGAGTCACCCGAACGTGCGTAATCTGGCGAAAGATCCGGATCTCGCTCAGTTCGCGGAGATCGTGCGGGTTCGTGGACCTGCTCGCAGCACCTGGGACGGCAGCGTCCGGCCCACGATGCGCTCGGCCTCGGCTGCCGCCGCGATCATCGCCTCGAGGTCGACCCCAGTGGCGACACCCATGTCCTCGACCATGTGGACGAGCTCCTCAGTCGCAATGTTGCCGGTCGCGCCCGGTGCGTAGGGGCAGCCGCCGAGCCCGCCGACCGAGGCGTCGAAATCGCTGACCCCGAGCTCGAGGGCGGCCAGCACGTTGGCCAGCCCGGTGCCGCGGGTGTTGTGGAAGTGCAGGTTCAGGGGTACGTCGGGGTGCGCCGACCGGGTCTCGCCCACCAGCCGGGTGACCCGGGACGGCGTCGCCATGCCGGTCGTGTCGCCGTACGAGAGCGTGTCGGCACCGTCGGCCAGCGCACGCCCGGCCACGGCGAGCACCCGATCCACCGGGACGTCGCCCTCGTAGGGGCACCCCCAGGCCGTGGAGACGATGGTCTGGACCGTCGCGCCGGCGGTGTGCGCCTGCGCGATGATCGCGGCAATCTCGTCGAGCGACTGCTCTGTCGAGCGGTTGACGTTCTTGCGGTTGTGGGTGTCCGAGGCCGACACCACCACCTCGATCTCGCGGAATCCGGCGTCCAGCGCCCGGCCCGCGCCACGCAGGTTGGGCACCAGGGCGGAGTAGCGCACGTCCGGGTTCGGCGTGATGGCCCGCCACACCTCGTCGGCGTCGGCCATCTGCGGGATCGCGTCGGGACGCACGAACGAAACGGCCTCGATCCGGCCGACACCGGTCCGCGACAGCGCGTCGATCAGCGCGACCTTCGCCGCGGTCGGAACCGGGTCCTCGTTCTGCAGGCCGTCGCGGGGTCCGACCTCGCGCAGCGACAACCGCTCGGGCAGGTCACTCACCGCGCATCGCCCTCCCCGGCCACGACATCCCGGTGATCGTGAAGGATTCGTCGAATGGAGCGCCATGAATCCTTCACGATCACGGTCACATGTGGTGCAACGCCGGTGGGCGCGGTCACAGTCCCGGCCAGTCGGGCTTGCGCTTCTCGGCCCAGGCTGAGACCCCTTCGGCCCGGTCGGCCGAGAACGCCGTCGCCCGCCACGACGCGTCCTCGATGTCCAGGCCGGCCGCCAGGTCGACGTCGAGCCCGCGGCGCAAGGCCTGCTTGGCGTTGCGCACGCCGACCGGCGAGTTCGCCGCGATCGTCTCGGCCAGTGCCAGCGCGGCCGCCCTGTCGTCCCCGGCCGGGACGCGCCGGTCGACCAGGCCCAGCCGGGCCGCCTCGTCCACGTCGAGTCGCCGGCCGGTGAACACCAGGTCGGCCGCCCGCGAGGCGCCGATCCGTCGGGTCAGCAGCTGGGTCCCCCCTCCGCCGGGGATCACCCCGACGGTCACCTCGGGCAGGCCGACGACCGCGGTCTCGTCGGCGACGATCAGGTCGCAGGACAGCGCCAGCTCGAAGCCGCCGCCGAGGGCGAAGCCGTGCACTGCGGCGATCGCCGGCATCGGCAGGCCGAGCAGGCCGCCGAAAGCAGCCCGGAACACCGGCCGCTGAGCCTCGAGGTCCGCGTCGGTGAAGGTGTTGCGCTCCTTCAGATCGGCTCCGACGCAGAACGCCTTGTCGGCCGACGAGGACACGACGACGGCGCGTACGCCGGTGTCGGCGCTCAGCTCCGCTGTCGCGGCCGCGATCTTGGCGGCGAAGGCCGTCGACAACGCGTTCAGCGAGCCCGGTCGGTCGAGGACCAGCTCAACGACGTCACCGCGTTCGCCGTGGCGGCGGACGGTCACCTCACCGTCGCCGCTCGGCTTCCCGTCGGACGTCGCGCTCACGACGCAGCAGGCTAGGCCATGTCGCCCGGCGCGTCCGCACCGCGGACCCGGTCGCCACCCGACGCGTCACCGCCGCGAACCTGGTCGCCGCCCGGCGCGTCCCCACCGCCGACCTGGTCGCTCGAAGCGTCGCCACCGACGACCTGGTCACGGCTGCCCAGTGGGCGGCGGGCGCCGTACCACGCCGGGACGGACCAGCCCCATCCCCCGCACCGCGCGGGTGCGCTCGACGTCCAGCGCGAAGCTCTCGTTGCCGGCCAGCGCGTCGCCGAGCTCGTCGAGGTGATCGGTCGTCAGCTCGACGGCGACCGGCCCGGCCTGGTCGGGCGGC
>JAVEDG010000309.1 GCA_030841245.1 Actinomycetota bacterium | reverse complement strand
CTCGTCGGCGCACGCGACGACACTGGCCGACGGCTGACGCTGCGCGATCTCGGGTGCCAGGTTGGGACCGGAGATGACCGCGATGCGTTCCGGACCTGCCCCGGTCACCTCGGCGATGACCTCGCTCATCCGCCTCGTGGTGCCGAGCTCGATGCCCTTCATCAGACTGACCAGGACGCAGTCGGCCGGCAGCATCGGGGTCCACCGCTCGAGGTTGGAGCGCAGGGTCTGGGAGGGGACGGCGAGCACGACGACCTGCGCACCGTCGAGAGCCGCGCCGGCGTCACTGGTGGCCCGGAGGCTCTCCGGCAGCTCGACCCCGGGCAGGTACTCGGGGTTCTCGTGATGCTGCTCGAGAGCGGCGGCCAGCTCGGCCCGGCGGGTCCAGAGCACGACCTCGGTCCCGGCGTCGGCCATGACCATGCCGAACGCCGTACCCCAGGAGCCTGCGGGCAGGACGGCGACGCGGGTCACGCCTGGCCCCGGCGGGCCGGACGGTTGGGGTCGCCCGTCGTCGGCAGGCCCGCCCTGCGGGAGTCGAACCGCTCCGTCGGGGCGGACTCGCCCCGCATCTGCTCGAGCTGGGTGGTGAGCGCGCTGATGATCCGGCTCGTCGCCTCGCGGAGCAGTGGCGTTGTGACCGGCCGGTCGTAGAACTCGGAGAGGTCGACCGGTGGGCCGGCCACGAAGTGCATCGTCTTGCGCGGCAGCAGCCGCACCTTCTTCGAGTACGGCGCGAGCACGTCCTGCGCGCCCCACTGGGTGATCGGGATCACCGGGGCGCGGGTGGCCAGCGCCACACGCGCGGCTCCGGTCTTGCCGACCATCGGCCACAGTCCGGGATCGCGGGTGACCGTGGCCTCCGGGTAGATCGCGACACACTCCCCCCGGCGTACCGCGTCCACGGCCGCGGCGTAGGCGCTGCCGGCCGTCACCGACTCGCGGAACACCGGGATCTGGCCGGCGCCACGCAGCAAGCGGCCCACGAAGAAGATGTCGAACAGCGCCGACTTGGCGAGGAACCGCGGGGTCCGGCCGTTGTCGTAGAGGAAGTGCGCGAACGCGAGCGGGTCGAAGTAGGAGATGTGGTTGGTGACCGCCACGACCCCGCCGGACCGTGGCAGGTTCTCGGCGCCCCGCCAGTCCCGCCGGGTCAGCGCCCGCAACAGCGGCCGCAGGACCATCACGGCGAACCGGAACCACGGGCCCAGGCGACGGCGGGTCACGAGGCCCACCCGGGTGTGTCCGTCACGCGTCCTCCGTCGTCCGCTGCCCGCTTGCCGGCGGCACAGTCTTGCCTCCGCCTGCTCCCCCCGTCGAGTCGACTGGCAGGATCGCAGACGATGACGCGCTCCGCCCCATGGTGGTGCCTGGTCGTGCCGGTCAAGCGCCTCGCCGACGCCAAGACCCGCCTCGCCGGGCTCGCCGGGCCCCGGCGGGAGGACCTGGCCCTCGCCTTCGCCTTGGACACGACCGAGGCGCTGGTGCGGTGTCCCCTCGTCGCCGAGGTGCTGGTCGTGACCGACGAGCCGGTAGCCGCGTCAGAGCTGGGCCTGCTCGGTGCCCACGTCGTCGCGGACGAGCCGGACGCCGGGCTCAACCCGGCCCTGGTGCACGGGGCCAGGGTCGCGCAGCTGCGCCATCCCGGCGCCGGCGTCGGCGCCGTCTCCGCCGACCTGCCCGCCCTGCACGACGACGAGCTCGCTGACGTCCTGTCCGCGGCGCCGACCGGGTCGCCCGGTTTCGTGCCGGACCGGTCCGGGCGGGGAACCACGATGCTGCTCGCACGAGACCCGCGTCAGTTCGTCCCGGCGTTCGGTGCCGGCTCGGCGGCGCGCCACCGCGGTGCTGGTGCGGTGGCGCTGGCAGCCGGGGCGACGGTACGTCGTGACGTCGACACGGAGGCCGACCTGCTGGCCGCGGTGGCGCACGGTCTTGGTCCACGCACCCGCGCAGCGCTCGCCGTGATCGCGCCCGGACGTTTCGTGGCGGCGGGGTAGGTTCGCCCCGTGCAGGCCACTGTCCGCAGCTTCGACCCGGTCACCCGGTCCGGCACCGTGCTGCTCGACGACGGCACCGAGTTGTCCTACGACGACCTCGCGTTCGCGGCCGGTGGGATCCGGCTGCTCCGCATCGGTCAGCGGGTCCGGATCGAGGTCGTCGGCGAGGGGGCGGCGCGCCACGTCGGCTACCTGACCATCGCCACGCTGTCCGGGCGCTGAGGGCAGGAAGCACCGTCACCGGCACCACCACGACAGAGCTCAGGCCCGGCTCCCTGACGGGGGCCGGGCCTGAGCCACGACCTAGCGCTTCGCGGTCTTCTTGGCCGTCGTCTTCTTCGCGGCGGTCTTCCTGGCCGGGGCCTTCTTGGCCGCAGTCGTCTTCCTCGCCGTGGTCTTCTTGGCCGGTGCCTTCTTGGCCGTGGTCTTCTTTGCGGTCGTCTTCTTGGCGGTCGTCTTCTTGGCCGGCGCCCGGCCGGCTGCGGACTTGGCCGCACCGACGGCGGCCTTCGGCAGCTTCTTGGCACCGCTCACGACGTCCTTGAAGCTCTGCCCGGGCTTGAACTTCGGCACCGTCGTCTTCTTGATCTTCACCGTCTCGCCGGTGCGCGGGTTGCGTCCGGTGCGGGCCGGACGCGCGACCTTCTCGAAGACACCGAAGCCCGTGATGGCGACCTTCTCGCCCGCGGCGACGCTGCGGGTGATGGCGTCGACGACGGCATCGACAGCCTCCGTCGCGGCCTTCTTGCCGCCGAGCGAGCCGGACAGCCTGTCGATCAGTTGAGCCTTGTTCACTGAGAACCCCTCCGGGGATGTGGTTGGTCGAGTGGAAACTCGTCGCGCTGACGTTATGCGCGTTGCCGCGCCGAGACAATGACCGAGCGTGGCGATTTCTCATTGTGTCGTAAAGATTTCTCGTGGCAACCGGCGGTAGTGTCGAACGCCGTGAGCCGATCCACGCGGACTTCCGTCAGACGGTCGTCGCCGACCAGTGCGGTCGACGTCGTTCGTAGTCGTCGATCAGGCTCTGCTGACGCAACGTGAGATCGATGTCGTCGAGGCCTTCGAGCAGCCGCCACCTCGTGTAGTCATCCATGTCGAAGGCGGCTGACTGCCCTCCCCAGCTGACCGTCTTGGCCGCCAGGTCGACGGTCA
>JAVEDG010000465.1 GCA_030841245.1 Actinomycetota bacterium | reverse complement strand
TATCTCACCGGCATCAACGTCGAGATCGCCGGCGGGGCGCTCTGAACCCTCGGGCCCCCGGACTCGAACCCCGCCGTAGCGGCTTCGCGCCGCGTCGCCGGTGGCGAACGGGGCGGTTCGGGCGCCGGTAGCCTCGGCGCGCGTGCTGCTCACGATCACGACGACGCACCGCCCCGCCACGGATCTCGGCTTCCTGCTGCACAAGCATCCGGATCGCGTGCAGACGTTCTCCGTGCCGTTCGGTCAGGCGCACGTCTTCTATCCGGAAGCCGGCGAGGAGCGGTGCACGGCGGCGCTGCTGCTCGACGTCGATCCGGTCGGTCTCGTCCGGCGCGGCCGCGGCGTGAGCAGCTTCGCCCTGGCGGAGTACGTGAACGATCGGCCCTACGTCGCGTCGTCGCTGCTGTCCGTGGCGCTCGTGAACGTCCTCAAGAGCGCGATGGCAGGGACGTGCAAGGGCTACGAGGAGCTCGCGGCCTCGGCGATCGCGCTCGAGGCCCGGCTGCCGGCGGTGCCCGCGCGCGGCGGGGAGGCGCTCGTGCGGCGGCTGTTCGAGCCGCTCGGCTACGACGTCGGCGTCACGCCGATCGCACTCGATCCCACGTTCCCCGACTGGGGCGACAGCCGCCACGTCGGCCTGCGCCTCGCCGGCGAGGTGCGTCTCGCGGATCTCCTCAACCACCTCTACGTGCTGCTGCCGGTCCTCGACGACGACAAGCACTACTGGGTCGACGAGGCCGAGATCGAGAAGCTCATGCGGCGAGGCGAGGGATGGCTCGGCGGGCATGCCGAGCGCGACCTCATCGTCCGGCGCTATCTGAAGAAGCAGGCGCGGTTGTACTTCCCCGCCCTGGCCCAGCTCGACGAGGCGGCGCCGCCGGTCGAGGAGCCGGACGAGCCGGGACGCGAGGAGCAGCTGGAGGAGCGCGTCCTGCTGCGAGACCAGCGCCTCGGCACGGTGCAGGCGGTGCTCGAGGCCTCCGGCGCCAGGCGCGTCCTCGACCTCGGCTGCGGGGCGGGCGCGCTGCTGGCGCGCCTCATCCGCGAAGACTACGAGCTCGTCGTCGGCGCGGACGTCAGCGTCCGAGCGCTGGAGAAGGCCGCGCGCCGGCTGAAGCTCGTTGACATGCTCGACGCCCAGAGGCAGCGCATCAGCCTGCTCCACAGCCCGCTGACGTACCGCGACAAGCGACTCGTCGGGTTCGACGCGGCCGCGCTCGTCGAGGTGATCGAGCACCTCGATCCGCCACGCCTGGCCGCCGCCGAGCAGAACGTCTTCGGCTCGGCTCGGCCCGGCACCGTCGTCGTGACGACGCCCAACGCCGAGTACAACGTGCGCTGGGAGACGCTGCCGGCCGGGCAGTTCCGTCATCCCGACCACCGGTTCGAGTGGACGCGCGGCGAGTTCGCGACATGGGCACAGGCCGTCGCCGGGCGCCACGGCTACGAGGTTCGCTACCTCCCGGTCGGCCCCGACGATCCCGAGGTAGGACCACCCACCCAGATGGCGGTGTTCAGCCGATGAGGATCGACCTGCCGGATCCGAGCCTCGTCGTCCTGATCGGCCCCTCCGGGTCGGGCAAGAGCTCGTTCGCGCGCAAGCACTTCGCGCCGACCGAGGTGATCTCGTCGGACTTCTGTCGCGGCCTGGTCGCGGACGACGAGAACGACCAGCGCGCGACGACCGACGCGTTCGCCGTCCTGCACTTCATCGCCGGCCGGCGCCTCGCTCAGCCGCGGTTCACGGTCGTCGATGCGACCAACGTCCAGCCCGAGGCGCGCCGGCCGTTGATCGAGCTGGCGAGGCAGCACGACCTCTTCCCGGTGGCGATCGTCCTCGACATGCCCGAGGCGATCTGCCTGGAGCGCAACCGCTCGCGGGCGGACCGAGACTTCGGGTCGCACGTCGTGCGCCGGCAGCGCTCGCAGCTGCGCAGGTCGCTCAGGGGACTGCAGCGCGAGGGCTTCCGGCGCGTGGCCGTGCTGCGCTCGCCCGAGGACGTCGACGTCGCCGAGGTGCGGCGCACGCCGCTGTGGACCGATCGCCGCGCCGACCACGGCCCCTTCGACATCATCGGCGACGTGCACGGCTGCCACGCCGAGCTCGCCGAGCTGCTGCGCGCGCTCGGCTACGAGCTCGGCGCCGCCGGCATCTCGGCCACGCCGCCCGACGGACGCCGCGCCGTCTTCGTCGGCGACTACGGCGACCGCGGGCCCGACACGCCGAGCGTGCTGAAGCTCGTCATGTCGATGGCCGCGGCCGGCACCGCGATCTGCCTGCCCGGCAACCACGACTCGAAGCTCGTCCGCAAGCTCAAGGGCCGCGACGTCCAGATCACCCACGGCCTGGGTGAGACGCTGGAGCAGCTCGCAGGCGAGACGGACGCGTTCCGCGAGCAGGCCCGCGACTTCCTCGACGAGCTCGTCAGTCACGTCGTGCTCGACGACGGCAGGCTCGTCGTCGCGCACGCCGGGATGAAGCAGTCCTACCAGGGCCGCTCGTCCGGGCGCGTTCGCGACTTCGCGCTGTACGGCGAGACGACGGGGGAGACCGACGAGTTCGGGCTGCCCGTCCGGCTGCAGTGGGCGGCCGACTACCGCGGCGACGCCGCCGTCGTCTACGGGCACACCCCGGTCGTCGACGCCGAGTGGCTGAACAACACGATCAACATCGACACGGGGTGCGTGTTCGGCGGCCGGCTGACCGCGCTGCGCTGGCCGGAGCGCGAGCTCGTGTCGGTTCCCGCGAGCCGCACGTACTACGAGCCCGCCAAGCCCTTCCTGGCGCCCGACGACGCGGCGCCGCTCGCGGTCGACGAGCGCCCGGCCTTCCTGCTCGACGTCGACGACGTGGCGGGCAGGCGCATCGTCCAGACGCGGCTCGCGCGGACGGTCACGGTGCGCGAGGAGAACGCGGCCGCCGCGCTGGAGATCATGAGCCGGTTCGCGACCGATCCGCGCTGGCTCGTCTACCTGCCGCCGACGATGGCGCCGACCGCGACCTCCGGCCGCCCCGACCTCTTGGAGCACCCCGAGGAGGCGTTCGCCGAGTATCGAAG
>JAVEDG010000433.1 GCA_030841245.1 Actinomycetota bacterium | reverse complement strand
AGCCTGTGTCCGCCGCTTCCTTCTTCATGCGCGTCGTCATCAAATGAATCTCCACCGCTTCAAAAAAATCTGGCGTCAACGTCGTCCTGTATGTTATACGTCGTTGCACGTTCGGTACAAGACCAATTTTAATCTCAAGGTGGGACTCATCACGATGGACGACTCCGTCTCGGGCATCTACGCCGCGCGCATCACGACGCGGCTCGCGCGGCCGCTCTTGATGTGGCGCGTGCCGGCGGGCTTTCCCTCGCCGGCCGAGGACTACGTCGAGGGCAGCATCGACTTAAATCGCGACCTCGTCAAGCACCCCTTCTACACCTTCTACGTGCGCGTGGATGGCGACTCGATGGTGCCTGCCGTCCAGCCCGGCGCGCTGCTCGTCATCGACCGCATGGCCGAGACGCGCGACGGCCACATCGTGCTCGCGCGCATCGGCTCGGCCTTCCTCGTCAAGCGCCTCCACTTCGACTCGGACGAGCGCGTCTTCCTCCTCTCCGACAACGAAGCCTACGCCCCCATCGAGATCACCGAGGAGATGGACTTCGAGGTCTGGGGGCGCGTTCTCCACTCGATCCAGACCCACTGAAGTCGTGCCGCCTGAAGCACTCTTCACGTCGAACGTAAAAGTCCCACCTGCAACGCACGCGGGCGCTTGACGCGCGCGCGGGAATTGGTCTTAATGCGTATTGAATTTTATTGAATATCAGTGCGTGCGGACTCTTCGGCGCGCGCGCGCAGCCGGCGGCGCCGGAGGAGCAGGAGTGTCACGCCCGCGCCGACGCAGAGGGCCGCGAAGAGCACGGCCCAGCGGCGCCCTACCAACCCTATTAACAGAGCAAACAGGAAGATCAACGTCCCCGGCGGGGCGAAGGCGAGAAAGCCCGCGAGCAATAGGGCGGCGATCCGCTTGGGACTCTTCATCGTTGGGTGGCCATCCTAGCACAAGGTTCGAGCGAGCTTCATCGTGACGAACGGCGCGGCGTGGGCGTTCGGGACGGAACCACAGTCTTAACTTATGAACCAGGGCATCAGCGTCTTCTTCCCCGCGTACAACGACGAGGCGAGCATCGCCGGGCTGGTCGGCGACGCGCTCGCGGTGCTTCCGAGCCTGACTGACGACTTCGAGGTGATCGTCGTTGACGACGGCAGCACGGACGGGACGGCCGCGGTGCTCGACGAACTGTCGCGCGAAGATGCGCGGCTCAGGGTCGTCCACCACGAGTCGAACCGCGGGTACGGCGCCGCGCTGCGCACGGGCTTCGCCAGCGCCACCAAAGAGCTTGTCTTCTACACCGACGGCGACGGGCAGTACGACGTGCGCGAGCTGGCGCGACTTTGGCCGCTGCTCGGCGAAAAGGTTGACATTGTCAACGGCTATAAGTTACAACGCGCAGACGGTTGGCAGCGTAAAGCGCTCGGGGCCGCCTACAACGGCCTGGCGCATCTTCTCTTCAGTATTCCAATCCGAGACGTTGACTGCGACTTCCGGCTCTTGCGGCGCCGTGCGGTCGAGCGGGTCGAACTCGTCTCTTCGAGCGGCAGCATCTGCGTCGAGCTGGTGCACAAGCTGCACCGGTCGGGCTGCGTCTTCGCAGAGGTTCCCGTCGGGCACCGCCCGCGCGCGCACGGGCGCTCGCAGTTCTTTACCTTCCGTCGCGTCGGGCGCACGGCGCTCGATCTTCTGTCGCTGTGGCTGAGGGTGGCCGCGCCCGGCCGCCTGAACGGCGAAAACGTTCTGCCTCGATAGTCTTCCAGGAAGAGCATGAACGAGCCAACAACTTTCGGAGAGTACAAGGGGCGGTCGGCGCTCGTCACCGGCGGCCTCGGCTTCATCGGCAGCAACCTCGCGCGGCGGCTGGTCGAGATCGGCGTCGAGGTCTCTGTGCTCGACGCGCTCCTGCCCGAGCAGGGCGGCAACCAGTACAACCTCCGCGACCTCCTCGGCCGGGTGGTCGTCCACACCGCCGACATGCGCGACCAGAGGATCGTCAACCACATCGTCGGCGGCGTGGACTACATCTTCAACCTCGCGGGCAGCGTCAGCCACCTCGAATCGATGCAGCAGCCGTTGCGCGATCTCGAATTGAACTGCGCCGCGCACGTCACACTGTTGGAGGCGTGCCGCAACTTCAACCCGCACGTCAAGATCATCTTCACCAGCACGCGGCAGGTCTACGGCAAGCCGGTCTACCTGCCGCTCGACGAGCAGCACCGCGTCGCGCCGCTCGACGTGAACGGCATCAACAAGCTCGCCGCCGAGCACTACCATCTGCTCTACCAGCGCGTCTACGGGACGCGCACCGTCTGCCTGCGCCTGACGAACACGTACGGCCCGCGCCAGCTCATCCACCACAATCGGCAGGGCTTCCTCGGGTGGTTCATCCGGCAGGCCATCGAGGGCGGCGTCATCGAGCTGTACGGCGAGGGGCGCCAGCGGCGCGACATGAACTACGTGGACGACGTGGTGGAGTCGCTGCTGCTCGCCGGGGCGAGCGAGGCGGCCGAGGGCGAGGTCTACAACCTCGGCGCCGACGAGCCGATCTCTCTGGCCGAGCTGGCCGAAGAGCTGATCTCGATCACGGGTCGCGGCTCGGTGCGCTCGGTGCCCTTCCCGCCGGAGCGGCAGTTGATCGACGTGGGCAACACGCATTCGAGCTTCGCCAAGATCGAGACCGCGCTCGGCTGGCGTCCACGCACGCCGCTGCGCGAGGGGCTGCGTCGCACGGTCGAGTTCTACGAGCAGCACCGCGCACACTACCTGAAACCCGATGCCGGTCAGTTTT
>JAVEDG010000176.1 GCA_030841245.1 Actinomycetota bacterium | reverse complement strand
GCGCTGAACACCGCGCAGATCGCCGAGGTGGTGGCTGCCGAGCTGTCCGGGGACTGATCGGTCAGCGACGACGCAGCAGGAACACGGCGACGAACGTCGCGAGCCCCGCCCCGATCGCTCCCGAGATCGCACCGAGGAACGGCAGCACCGCGAAGATCACGAAGACTGCCGCGGCACCCGTGACCCCTGCGACGGCCGCAGTGCGAGCCCGCCGCTGCAGCCCCCCTTGCCGGCGCACCGGCGCGGCGTCGGCGCGCTGGACGGGAACCTGTTCGGTCGGCTCCCGGCGAAGCTGTTTGCCCGGCTCCCGGCGTACCGGCTTGTCGCCGAGGTTGGCCTCCACCTCGGCCAGCAACCGGTCGTAGTCGCTGCTCTGGTCTCCTGCCATGCCTGCATTGTTGCTCGCATTCGACGCCGCTGCTCGCCCTTCGGGGGTCCGAGTCATCCCCGAGTAGAGCTCAGCGTCATTCCCCCAGGTAGTAGGCGAGAGCGGGCAGCTTGCGGAGCAGCCGGTAGGACGAGCGGTACGCCGTGGCGGCGTCCCCCTCGGTTGCCGGGAGCCCGGCCGCCCGCCACGCCGCGAACCCGCCGACCACGTCGGTCGCCCGGTGCAGCCCGATCTGCTGCAAGGCGTGAGCTGCGAGGCTCGACGTGTAGCCCTCCGAGCACAGCACGATCACCTGGAGCCCGTGTCCACGCGCCTCCGGGAGCCGCGAGTCGGACCGCGGGTCGAAACGCCACTCGAGGACGTTGCGCTCCACCACGAGAGCCCCCGGCACGCCTCCCTCCTGGGCGATCTGGGCGGCCGGCCGGATGTCGACGAGCTCGGCGCCACGGGTCCAGGCGTGGTAGGCCTCGGTCGGGTCCAACCGCTGGAGGCCGGACCTGGCGCGCTCGAGCAGGTCGTCGACGGTCCGGCCCGGCCCCGACTCGACGGCGGCGGCGGTCACCAATCCACCCCGGCGGTCTCGAACGACACGGGGCGCATCCGCTCGCCCGATCGCTCGTACCGCCGGACGACGGACAGTGCGGGCGAGTAGACGTGCAGGCTCACTGCCGGGATGTCACCGACGTTGGCCACGTCGTGCAGGTGCGCGGCGCCGAACGACCGGACCCGGCCGCGCACCAGGTCGCGCACGAGCTCCTCGCTGCCGCGTGCACCCGCGGTCACGGTGGTCTCGCGCAACACCCCGTCGAGGACCGTGAAAGCGCCGAATGCGTCGCCGTGGTCGTGCAGGCCGGTCGCCTGACCCGGCAGCCAGGTCAGCAGCCAGGCCTCGTAGGTCTCCTGCGCAGCGATCCGCGCGTAGTGCCGGCTCGCCGCGTCGAAGCGGACGTGGCCCCACCAGAGATCGGGCCGGGCCGCGAGCTGAGCGGCGATGCGCGAGAGCCGCCGCGGGGTCGGTCGGGACACGACCGGCAGCCCCGGGTCGGCGTGATCGCGGGTGCCCAGCGGCCGGGCGTCGGTGGTGGTCATCGGTGCTCCTCTCGTCTTCCGAAGGACCATATTGCTGTTTCTACACCGACTTAGTCAAGAACACTAGCCAAGCGTGTCCAGGCCAGGGCTGCCAGGTCAGGTCGAGCCCGGTCAGGCGAGGTGCTTCTGCACGAACGCGAGACCCACGGCGAACTGGCGGATCTGCTCGTCCACCACCAGGGACCCGTGCCCGGCCTCGAAACGGTAGACGTCGTGCAGCCGGCCCAGTGCGTCGAGCCGAGCCAGGTAGTTGTCGATCTGGCGGATCGGGCAACGAGAGTCGTTCTCGCCCGCGATCAGGATGACCGGCGCCTGCACCGCCTCGACGTACGTGAAAGGCGACGCTCGCAGGTAGCGCTCGGGCACCTCGTCCGGCGAGCCGCCGAACAACGAGCGGTCGTATGCCTTGAGCGGCTCCGCCTCGTCCTCGTACGCCGCGAGGTAGTCGGCGACGGGCACCCAGGCGACTCCGAGGGCCCATGCGTCGGGCTGGGTCCCCAGTCCCAGCAGGGTCAGGAATCCGCCCCACGATCCCCCGGCGAGCACCAGCCGCGCCGGGTCGGCGATCCCCTCGGCCACGAGGTGGTCGCGCACCGCTGCGACGCCGGCGAGCTCGATGTGGCCGATGTCCGCCTCGAGAGCGTCCCGCCAGGCTGTGCCGTAGCCGAGCGACCCGCGGTAGTTGACCCGCACCACGGCGAACCCGTGGTCGACCCACGCGGCCACCATCGGGGCGAACTCGTCGCGGTCGGCCCAGGTCGGGCCACCGTGCACCTGCACGACGGTCGGGCAGGGACGGGACGCGCCCTCGGGAAGCTGAAGAAGCGCGTGCACGCGGCCCCCGGGCCCGTCGACTCGTAGACCGTCCGGGCGGTCGCGGAGAAGGCCAGCCCGCCGTCGTACCCCTTGGCCACACCGGGTGCGGCGGGCTCGTCCGCCCCACCGGCGAAGGGCTGACGGACCCAGGTGCCGAGCTCGTCGCCGTCCTTGTCGTTGAACCACCAGACCCAGTCACCACTGAAGTCCAGGTGCGCGTTCGACGTGCCGTTGGGACGGTCGGTCACCGGGTGCCGGTCACCGGACGCGCGGTCCCACCCGTAGACCTCGGAGACCCCGGTCTCGTTGCTGACGTAAATGCTGCGCGCGGGGTTGCCCGGCGCCGACCGTGGCAGCGTGAGCCGGGGCGTACCCTCCCCGCTGCTGCCTTCGCATGATCGTGAAGGATGCGTCGACTAGGGCAGGTCGGATCCTTCACGATCACCTGGCGACGGGGGGTCGGGCGGCGTGAGCCGGGCGTGCAGTCGGTCACGGACCTCGTCGGGTGTGTACGCGCGACGGCGACGCTCCGCGCGGGCGACGACCGCACCGGAGGCGGCGACACCGACGACACTCGCGAGCCCGACCAACTTCCACCAGCGCATGTTCCTAGGCTAGGCCGATGCCACGGATCTCGCCCGCACCGCTCCATCTGGACGAAGCGGTCGAGCTGACCCGCACCGGGGACGTCTGGCTGTTCCGCGGCCGCACGGTCGCGGACCGGGCGATCCAGCTGTCCACCAACAGCCCGGTGAACCACGTCGGGATGTCCGTCGTCATCGAGGACCTTCCTCCCTTGATGTGGCACGCCGAGCTCGGTCGCTCTCTGGTCGACGTGTGGAGCGGTGCCAACCAGCGCGGCGTGCAGCTGCACGACCTGCGACAGGCGGTGCTCGTGTGGGGTCAGCGTTACGGGCAACGGGCGTGGCTGCGTCAGCTCGACCCGGAGGTGACGGCGGACATGGAGGATGCGGTCCTGCGCACCGTCGCGCGGCTGGACGGTACGCCGTTCCCGTCCTCTGCACGGCTGGCCACCCGATGGGTGAGCGGCCGGTTCGCGGGGCGCCGCCGTGACGAGCGGGCCGAGCCCGGCGGGTCGGCGCAGCTGGAGACGGCGTACTGCGCCGAGGTGGTCGCGGTCACCTACGAGGCGATGGGTCTGTTGCCATCGGGTCGGGGCTCGCACTGGTACGACCCCGGCCGTTTCTGGAGCGGCGATCGTCTGCCGCTGGTCCTCGGCTCGCTCGGCAACGAGATCGCGGTGACGATCCCGGACGCCTGACCGAACGCTCAGCGCGGCGTCGACAGCTCGCCGTGCGCTTGCCTCCTGGACAGGTTGGGTGGATGCTTTCGATCAACGGGTCCTCCACCAAGGCTCGCAATGCGAAGCGCTCTGAGCGCACAGGGGATTCGGATGGTTGGTTCGATCGGTCGCGAGAACATCTCGCTTGAGCGCACCGGGCCCACGTCGGACACGGACTCAGAGGGACCGTGGGCGATTGTCGAGCTGACGCCTGCCGGAGTCGTGACACGGTGGAATCGGGTTGCGGAGCTCGTCTACGGCTACCGTGCGGATGAGGTCATCGGCCGAGACGTCGACGTCGTGTTGTCCGGACCGGACCGAGGCGCCGAGACGGAGCGCCGGTTGCGGGTGGTCACTGCTGGGAGCACGGAGCAGTACGTCGTGGCTCGGGTCCGCAAGGACGGCAGGGAGATATCCGTGTCGGTCATCTCGGGACCGATCATCGGCCCGTCCGGCGCGGTCAAGGGCGTGTCGTCGTTGTCTTGGCCGACCATCCCCCCGGTCTCGACGACAGAGAACATCGAGGTCAAGACGGTCCCACCTCAGGAACCGCGATACATGCACGGTGACAGTGAGGTCCTTCCACGAGTGACCGGACGTCCGCACAGCCGAGGTGCCGATACCCAACGAGGAGACGCGCGGAAGGCTCAGGAGCGCGCCGACGTGCACACGGATGCTCAGCGGCGTAGTTCGCGCCAAGCCCGCGAGCGGGTCGACGTGGAGGCGGATGACCACCAGCGGCAAGCCCGGGATGCCCAGGAGCAGCTCGAGGTCAAGGCTGATATCAGGCGGGGAGACGCGCGCGACGCCCAAGAGCGTGAAGACGTGGAGACAGACGCCGACCGCAGGCAGCTGCGGGATGCTCACGAGCGCCAGGAGGTGCGGGCCGATGCCGCGCGCGGAGACGCGCGCGAGGCCCGAGAGCGGGTGGATGTCGAGAATGACGCCGAGCGGCGCGAGCGGCGTAGCCAGCAGGAGCGGCTGGAGCTGAAGACCGACGCCGAGCGCCGATACGCCAGGCACCGAAGGGAGAGGGCCGAGCGCGGGGACGCACTCGAGCGCAAGGAGAGAATCCAGGCGCAGTTGCGCCAAGCGCAGCACCTGGGAAGTCTCGGCCAGCTGGCCGGAGGTATCGCGCACGACTTCAACAACGTTTTGACGGTGATCAACAATTATGCGGGGCTCGTCTCCGACGAGCTCGCCGCGCCTATGACCGAGGATTGGCCGTCCCGTCGGGAATCAGCCCTGCACGACTTGCGTCAGATCACGGCCGCCGTCGAGCGAGCAAGTCGCTTCACTTACCAGCTGCTGGCGTTCGGCCGCCGCGAGGTGCTTCGGCCCGAGGTGCTGGACCTGAACGATGTGGTGGCCGGCGTCGAGGAGATGCTGCGCCGGGCGCTCGGCGACCATGTCGAACTCGTCTGCTCGCCTGCCAATGGTCTCTGGCAGGTGCTCGCCGATCCGGGCAAGCTGGAGCAGATGCTCGTGAATCTGGCGGTCAACGCACGTGACGCCATGCCTGACGGCGGGTTGTTGCGTCTGGAGACCGCCAACGTGACCGTAGATCCCGAAGACCCTTCGATGCCACCGGTCAAGAAGGTGGGACTGACCATCAGCGACACCGGAACCGGCATGACCACCGATGTCGTCGACCATGTCTTCGAACCCTTCTTCACAACCAAGCCGGAGAGGGAAGGAACCGGGCTCGGGCTGGCCACTGTCTACGGAGTCGTCACACAGGCGGAGGGCAGCATCGAGATCTACACGGAGGTCGGCCTCGGCACGACTTTCCGCATCCTGCTTCCGGTGTATGCCGGGGACCACCCATCCTTGGAGCTGAACGCGAGCTGATGCCCTGGATGCCTGACATCGGTCCGACGCAGCCGGCGGTCCGACTCAGCTGGCAGTCAGTTCGGTGTCGAGGCTGCGGGCTGCCCGCCAAGAGTCGAGCGTCCCGGCCATCAGCGGCCGCGAGACGAGGTAGCCCTGCAGGAGACTCGCACCCATGCGAGAGACCTCCGTCGCCGTGGCCTCGTCCTCCACGCCCTCGGCGACGACGCGCAAGCCCAGACGATTCGCGAGCTGCACGGTGCTCTGCACGATGTGCCGCGTCCGCTCGTCGCTGAGGATCTGGCTGACGAAGGGACGCGCCAGCTTGAGCTCAGCCACGGGGAGCGTCTGCAGCCAGCTGAGCCCCGAGTAGCCGGTGCCGTAGTCGTCGATCGAGACGTCGACGCCGAACCGGGCAAGCTCGTGGATCCGCTCAGCGGCACGAGCGGGATCGCTCACCAGGAGTTCCTCGGTGAGCTCGACGGTGACCAGGGCAGGGTCCAGCTCGTGCCGACCGATGGCCTCGATCAGGGCCGGCACCCACGCACCGCTGAGGAGCTCCGGTGGGTCGACGTTCAGCGAGAGCCGAAGAGGAGCGCCTTTTCTCGCCCAGGTGGCCGCCTGCGCGAGCGAGATCTGCAGCATCTCGAGGCTGAGGGGCAGCATGAGGTTTGCCGCTCGTGCGATCGGCAGGAACTCCGACGGCGGCACCAGGCCCCTTCTCGGATGCTGCCAGCGGACCAGAGCCTCGACTGCGACCAGCAATCCGTCGCTCGCGCGAACCTGCGGCTGGAAGAACGCGCGGAGCTGCCCACCGGCGATAGCCGTACGAAGTTCCTCGACCAGGTGCAGCCGCTGCGGGGAGAAGTCGTCGGACCTGGCCGAGTACCACTCATAACCGATCGCAGCCGTCTTTGCCCGATACATGGCAACGTCAGCTCGGCGCATCAGCTCCTCACCGTCCAGGCGCTCCGGGTTGCTCGACGCGATACCGATCGCGAGAGTGACCGTCAGCGGAGAGTTGGCGATGGCGATCGGCCTGCGCATCGCGGCGATCACTGCCTCGGCTCGGCGGGTGATCGTCTCGGCGTCTCTTTCGGCATAGACGATTGCGAACTCGTCACCCCCGAGCCGTGCCACCAGATTGGCATCTGGCAGGGTCTGGGCGAGCCGATCGCCCACGCGTACGAGCAGCCGGTCGCCCGCAGGATGGCCGAACGTGTCATTGACCGACTTGAACCCGTTGAGGTCGATGAGCAGGAGCGCCAGCGAGCCATCCTGCGATGCCGAGAGGCACTCCATGACCGCCCGGCGGTTCCCGAGGCCGGTCAGATCGTCAGTTCTGGAGAGGACGCGCGCCTCGCTCGCCAACCGCGCAGTACGCAGGCTGCTGAGCAACAGGACCAACGACAGCGTCATCGTGATCACAGCAGGCGGCCTCGTCAGCCAAGGCAGCTGGGGAGTGTTGTCGACGGCAAGGACAACGAGCGCCGACAACGCAGCCGCCACCGCTGCGGAGGGCCCGATTCCGGTGCGGCCGTCCGCTGACGGCATCACCCGCGAGGGTCGGGATGCGACTTCTGCGAGCAGCGCTAGCGCAACCGCCCACAGCACGTACTCCAGGGTGGTGAACGCATAGCTGCCACCCCCGATGCCCAGCGGCAGCGAGATGTCCACCGCGGCCAGCGTGAGCAGACCCCCGAGCATCAAGGCGCTGCGCGAGTTCCGCGGCTTGCTCCTGGTGATCAGCTGGGTGAGAAGGATCGTGAGCAGCACGACATCGGCCAGCGGGTAGACGAGCGCTACGAGAAGCGGAACGGCGCCTCCCGCCACCCGGTCCGAGAAGGGATTGACGAGGGCGAAGACTGCCGCCGAGACGATGCCGCCGGCGATCACCGCGGTCTCGAGGACTGCCCTGAGGCTCCACGTCCCGCGGCCGGTGGTGTCGAGGATCAGGAACCCCGTGAAGCACAGATAGGCGCCCACGAAAAAGACCTCGGCCCACGACGGGAATCCCAGAGTTGGGTTGAGCGCGAGGACGAGCGATCCCGTGCCGAAGAGCGACAGCGCAAGCGACATCGTCAGCGGAAGGCCACGGCCCGTGGGGCGTGACAGGGCCGCGAGCAACGTGCGACTTACTACGGTCGCGAAGAACGCACCGATCAGCAGCGGCTGCAGCCAGGTGGATGCCGGCAGCAGATTCGGGGCGACACCGATGACAACCGCGATGATCCACGGCGCGGCGGCTACGAGTTGTTGAAGACGTCGCCGTGGAGTGAGCACCCAGGTCTTGTCGGGCCGGCTCATGCGGCGCTCAGCTCGAACGCGCCAGGCTGGCACCGTCGGGAGTCCAGGCCCGCGACGTGGCGACCGTGGAAGACCTGCTGATGGACGTCGGGGAACTGCACCTCGTGCTGTTGGTGCAAGTCATGAACATGCCGGTAGACCGGCGTGCTCGCGGCGGAGCCAAGGTAGGCGGCCGGCCGGGCTCCAGGCAGGTCCAGCATCCGCACGCCAACGGCCTCGATCGGACGTCGCGCCCCTGCATCAAGGATGGCCACGAAGGTCGCGACCCCATTGTCGCGGAACGCCCCGAACATGACGCTGAACAGCGCCATGGTGGTCTCGCGAGTGGCGCCGACCGCGATGGAGTCGACGCCGAACGAGCCCACGTCCCACGTGCGTGCCAACTGGATGTCGACGGCCTGGCACGTCGCCTTCGTGGCCAGCTGCCACGGTCGTGACGCTGCGTCGTGCAGGGACTTGAGCCCGTGTCGGCCCTGCCTCATCAACCGGACGGCACCCACGGCGCTGCCATCGGGCAGGAAGACGCCGCCGAAGCTTGTCCCGTCCTCATACCGCCCGTAGGCATCGTGAAGCTCAGCCGGGGTGTTTCCGAAGGAACGCCCGAAGACGGTCTGCTCGCAGGTGCGCGCAGCCCGCAGGTCCGCGCCGGCGCACGGGAAGCTCGGTCGCAGGATTAGGTTTGCGCGGTCAGAAGCCATGAGAGGCGATCTCGGTGCTCTGGAAGTAGTTCTCGGTGAACTCGACCACACCGTCGGGGTCGAACGGCTTACACGTGTAGATGTCAACGCTGAAGAACAAGCGCGGCGAGTCCCACGCGTAGAAGTGGGCACCCGAGGTCTCCCAGTGAACCCAAGCCGCCCAGCCGTACATCGGGGAGCGGTTCGTAACCGGCTCGGCCAGCACGCGCATGTCGGTGATGGAGCCGAGCTGCTTGAGGTAGAGGACGATGTCCTCCTCAGAGACTGGAGTTGCGACCAGCCCCTCGACCACGAGGCGCTGCCGGTGGATCTCTGGTGCGAGATCGCGCATCGTGCTCCGTTCCTTCGGCTGTACGACTGGACGTCGACACTTCCTGAGTGCTCCTGTAATGGGAGCCCACCGCGACACTCGCCTGGGAAACGCACCCCGTAGGGCGTCCCGCCATCTTTCCCACAGTGGACTACAGCATCCGGGGATGGAATGGTGCGGAGGACCTAGCCGAGTGAAGGTACGTGGCACGTCAAATGCCGCACGCGCTGGACGCCGGTCGATCTTGTCGAACAACATGGCGCAATCGCACTGACACCCACGTTGCATCAGCACCATCGACAGCAGATCAGGATGGTCGGCGGGGACGGGCCGCTTACCGGCCACGCCGCCGGGGACGATCCGATCAGGAATCGAGAAGCACCACGATGTCGTCGTGCCTAGCCTTTGTGCAGAAGGCCGGCACCACGCCGTACCCCCGAACGTCGGAAGGAAGCCCGAGAATGCCTGCGAAGACTGCCAAGAAGAAGTCCGATGGCTTCAGCGCCGCGGAACGCGCCGCGATGAAGCAGCGCGCCGCCGAGCTGCGTGCCGAGGGCAAGAAGGGCGCCAAGCAGGCCGACGGCCTGCAGGAGCTCCTGGACAAGGTCGCAGACATGGAACCGAACGATCGTGCGCTCGCTGAGCGAGTGCATGTGACGGTGACGGCGACGGCCCCGGAGCTCACGCCGAAGACCTGGTACGGCATGCCCGCCTACGCCAACGCGGACGGCAAGGTCGTCATCTTCTTCCAGGACTCGGGCAAGTTCAGCTACAGGTACTCGACCCTCGGCTTCCAGGACTCGGCGAACCTCGACGACGGTGACATATGGCCGGTGTCGTACGCGCTGAAGAAGTGGAGCCCCGAGGTGGAGAAGAAGGTCGTCGAGCTGGTGAAGGCTGCGATCGCCTGACCGTGGCGATGACAGCCAGGATCCGGACGCGGACCGTCCGCAACTGTCACTACTCTGCGGTCATGACCGGAACGACCAGCACGGAGTCCTTCACGATCAAGGCGCTCGGCCCCGACACCTGGGAGGCCTTCGCCGACCTCGCGGAGCGGCACAACGGGGTGTGGGGCGGGTGCTGGTGCACCTGGTTCCACACCTCCAGGCCGAGAAGAGCCATACCGTCGATGGCAACCGCGCCCTCAAGGAGCAGCTCGTCCGCGAGGGCAAGGCGCACGCGGCGCTGGTGTTCGACGGCGACGTGGCGGTGGGGTGGTGCGAGTACGGCACGCCGGAGGAGCTGCCGAACATCTACCACCGCAAGGAGTACGAGGAGGGGCTCGACCGGCCCCCCGCGTACCGGCTCACCTGCTTCTTCGTCGACAAGCGCTACCGGCGTCGCGGGGTGGCAGAGGTGGCGCTTCGCGGCGCGCTCGGGCTCATCGCCGAGGCGGGAGGCGGGGTCGTCGAGGTCTACCCGCACGACATCGAGGGCAAGAAGACCTCGGCGTCGTTCCTCTACAACGGCACACGCACGATGTTCGAGCGGGCCGGCTTCGCCTTCGACCGGGCCAAGGGCAAGAAGAACTGCGTGATGTCGCACGACGGTCGCACCCGCCTGACGCGGCGGAGGGGATTCGAACCGATCCCACCGTGTTAGCCGGTGTCGTCCCGGGTCCTGACATGCTGGAATTTCGCGGTTCGGTGGTCTGATCGCCACAATCGCTGAAGACCGTCGAGGGGGCCAAGCGGCGCGCCTTGGATATTCACGGGCCAGCGTCTAGTATCACGTCGTGCCGCGTTACATGATCGTTCGCAGCTTCGACGTCGGCGAGGCGGATATGGCCCCAGTGGGCCGGCGCTCGCGCGAGATCGTCGAGAACGAGCTTCCAGAGATCACGTGGGAGCACAGTCACGTCGTCCTGGACGACAGCGGGAAGGTCAGGACGTTCTGCGTCTATTCGGCTCCGAACGAGGAGGTCGTCCGGGAGCACTCGACGCGTCTCGGCCAGCACGTCATTGACTCGGTCGACGAGATCGTCGGCGACGTCACGCCTGCGGACTTCCCGGCCGTCTGACATCCTCCAAGTGAAAGGACGCCGTGCTCGCAAGCGCGAGCCTGCGTCGCAACGCGCTTTGCTGCTCGGCGTCGTCCTTGGGGACGAGCTGGAGTGCCTCGCGGAACAGTAGGACGGCACGATCCTTCGCCCATCCTCGCGCGGCCTGGTCGGCGGCGCGTGTCAACTGTTCGATCGCTCGTTCGAAGTCCCCGGCATCTTTCCAGTGCCGAGCGAGCGCGCCGACCGCCTCGCCTGACGAACCCGTGGAGCGCTCGAAGAACTCAGCGACGACTCTGTGGCGCCGAGCGCGGTCCGCTCGAGGAAGCATCTCGTACGCGACGTCGCGGATCAGGACGTGCGTGAACGCGAACTGCTGCTGGTTCTCGATGATCGAGCTCGGCTCGCGACGGATGAGGTCTCGGCGCTCGAGCTCACCGAGGACACGGTCGACATCCGGCTCGGGGCTCAACGCGAACAGTGCGTCGTACCAGAACACCTTGCCGACGACGGCGGCCTCGAGCAGCAGGCTTCGGTCGCGTTGGGGAAGCGCGTCGAGGCGCGCGGCGACCAGGCCGCGGATGCTCGTCGGGAGTGACCCCGACGCCGTCTCCTCGATCGTTGCCGAGAGTTGCTCGATGAAGAGCGGGTTTCCCTCGGCGACCTTGATCACCTCGTCCGCGCGCCTGTCGTCGCCGAGGCGGCGGAGGGTGAGCTCCCGCGCCGCGGGCTTGTCGAGAGGCCCGAGCG
>JAVEDG010000150.1 GCA_030841245.1 Actinomycetota bacterium | reverse complement strand
GTCGATGAGGTCGATCGCCTTGTCGGGCAGGAAGCGGTCGTTGATGTAGCGGTCGGCGAGGTTGGCGGCACTCACGAGCGCAGCGTCGGTGATGGAGACCCGGTGGTGCGCCTCGTAGCGGTCGCGCAGACCCTTGAGGATCTCGATCGTGTGCGCCAGCGTCGGCTCGGCGACCTGGATCGGCTGGAACCGGCGCTCGAGCGCGGCGTCCTTCTCCAGGTGCTTGCGGTACTCGTCGAGCGTGGTGGCGCCGATCGTCTGCAGCTCGCCCCGGGCCAGCATCGGCTTGAGGATCGAGGCTGCGTCGATCGCGCCCTCGGCGGCGCCTGCGCCGACCAGCGTGTGCAGCTCGTCGATGAACAGGATGATGTCGCCGCGGGTGCGGATCTCCTTGAGGACCTTCTTCAGCCGCTCCTCGAAGTCGCCGCGGTAGCGGCTGCCGGCCACCAGGGCGCCGAGGTCGAGGCTGTAGAGCTGCTTGTCCTTGAGCGTCTCGGGCACCTCGCCCTTGACGATGGCCTGGGCCAGGCCCTCGACGCAGGCGGTCTTGCCGACGCCGGGCTCCCCGATCAGTACCGGGTTGTTCTTCGTACGGCGGGACAGCACCTGCATGACCCGCTCGATCTCCTTCTCGCGCCCGATGACCGGGTCGAGCTTGCCCTCGCGGGCGGCCTGCGTGTAGTTGCGGCCGAACTGGTCGAGGACGAGCGAGGTCGACGGGGCACCCTCGGCCGGGCCGCCGGCAGCCGCGGTCTCCTTGCCCTGGTAGCCGGAGAGCAGCTGGATGACCTGCTGGCGGACCCGGTTGAGGTCGGCCCCGAGCTTGACCAGCACCTGGGCGGCGACACCCTCGCCCTCGCGGATCAGGCCGAGCAGGATGTGCTCGGTGCCGATGTAGTTGTGACCCAGCTGCAGCGCCTCGCGCAGCGAGAGCTCGAGGACCTTCTTGGCCCGGGGCGTGAAGGGGATGTGACCGGACGGGGCCTGCTGGCCCTGGCCGATGATCTCCTCGACCTGGGACCGGACTGCCTCCAGCGAGATGCCGAGAGACTCGAGGGCCTTGGCCGCGACGCCTTCACCCTCGTGGATCAGGCCGAGCAGGATGTGCTCGGTCCCGATGTAGTTGTGGTTGAGCATCCGGGCCTCTTCTTGGGCCAGGACGACAACCCGCCGCGCGCGGTCGGTAAATCTCTCGAACATCTGTCGCTCCTAAAGAGAGAGCGGTCGGGCAGGTGGTGCCCCCGGCCCCGGACGGGTCGGGCTCCTGTCCTTCCTCATGCTAGTCCCGAGGACCAGCTGCGCTCCCTCGGTCGTACGGGTCCGGTGATCGAGTCGTTCGTTCCCCGGTCTGTGGGTCTTACATCGGGATGTAACCGGTTCGGCGTAAGCCCTGTTTCCGTTTCGTGCTAAGCCGCAAGCGAACGCCAGCCGGGGAACCGGGCATGATCGCGGTGTGGGAGCCCCCCGTAAGGCCGCGCGCAGGCTCGCTGCGAGCGAGCGTGACCAGGTGATCGACACCGTAGTCGCCGGGTTCGCCGCGGACCCTCTGCTGCGGTGGGTCTGGCCGGATGCCAACCGCTACACCCGGTGCTCGCAGCCGTTCTTCGGCCTGCTGCTCGACGTGCGCCTCGCCGGGGGCGAGGTGTGGACCGCGGGCGACGGCGCGGCAGTGGCCATGTGGGACCCGCCGGGCGGCCCTTACGGCCCCCAGCCGTGGCGCTCGTGGCCGGGGCTACAGGCGCGCTTCTCGGCCCAGGAACGGGACCGTTGGGCACGCTACGAGGCCGCCGTCGGCGACCGTGAGCAGGCGCCGCACTGGTACCTCGGGGTGCTGGCCACCGACCCCGACCACCGACGTCAGGGGCTGGCGGCTGCTGCGGCCGCACCGATGCTGGCCGCGGCGGACCGTACGGCGACCCCGGCCTGGTTGGAGACGGCGACGGCGTCCAACGTGGCCTACTACGCCACGCTGGGCTTCACCGAGGTGCGCCACGTCGACCTGCCGGACGGTGGCCCACGGTGCTGGCTGCTGCGGCGGGACCCGGCTTCGCACCCAGCTCGAGAGGACGGCGACACCTGATGGACGAGGACGTGCTGGGGGTCGTGGCGGCCGGACCGGGCCTCGGCGCGGCGGTGGCCGCCCGGTTCGCCCGCGAGGGCTCCGCGGTCGGCCTCGTCGCCCGCTCCGCCGACCCGCTGGACCAGATCGCCGCGGACCTGCGGACATCGGGTGCCAGGGCAGTCGCGACCGCCATCGCCGACGTCTCCGACGAGGAGGGGCTCCGCGGCGCCCTCGCCGAGATCGGTCAACAGCTGGGCCCGGTCACGACGCTCGTCTACAACGGGTCCCTGTACGTCGAGGCTGCGCCGTCCGAGCTCGCGGCGGCCGATCTGCGTCGAGCGTTCGACGTCGGGGTGACGGGCGCCCTCGTGGCGGCGCAGGCCGTGCTCCCCGCCATGCGAGCCGCCGGCAGCGGCACGCTGATCCTCACCGGCAGCGTCGCGGGCATCCGGCCCTACGCCCCGGCCGCGGCGGTCGGGGTCGCCAAGGCCGGCCTGCGCAGCCTGGCTCTCTCCCTGGCCGCCGAGCTCGCACCTGACGGCGTCCAGGCGACCACGGTGACCATCCACGGCGTGCTCCAAGGGTCCAAGGCGCTCGACCTCGGGCAGATCGCCGACCTCTACTGGCGGCTGCACCGCCTGCCGCCCGCGCAGTGGGAGGCGGAGGTCAGGTTCCCGCCGCTGACCTGAGGTCGGTCACCCGCTCGACTATGTCGGCGTGAACGGCGTCCACGTCACGTGAGCCGTCGACGCTCGCGAGCCAGGCGCGCTGCCGGTAGTAGCCCAGTAGGGGAACCGTCTTGTCGCGGTATACCTCGAGCCGGTGCTCGATGACCTCCCGCGAGTCGTCCGACCCACGCGACCTCGACAGGATCCGCTGCATCAGCTCGTCGTCGGGCACCTCGAGATGGACGGCCGCCTGCACGTGCGCTCCGTGCGTCCTCGCCACGTCGTACGCGGCCAGTGCCTGCTCCACCGTCCTCGGGAAACCGTCGAGCACGTAGCCTCCGGCCTCGGCCGCGTTGACCACCGGGCGGAACAGCATGTCCATCACCAGCGCGTCGGGCACCAGGTCGCCCGCCTCGACGTACTCGCTGACCTGCCGGCCCAGGTCGGTCTGCGCGTCGATGTGCTCTCGCAGCAGCTCGCCGCTGGAGATGTGGGTGATGCCCAGGCGCTGGGCGAGGAGCTCGGCCTGGGTCCCCTTGCCCGATCCGGGCGCGCCGATGAGCAGCAGACGCATCCGCGGGCCGCCTTTCCGGCTGGGGAGGCCGACGCTACCTCCCGGGGCGGCGTGCCGGACCGGTGAGCCGGCGCCCGCGGGCACACCGGGCCGGTCGCTAGTGCGCCTTGTCGTAGGCGGCGACGACGTCGGCCGCGATGCGGCCGCGCTCGTTGACCTTGTGCCCGTGCTTGCGGGCCCACTCGCGGATCTCGGCGGTCCGGCCGTCCCCGCTGCGCCGCCGGCCGCGGCGGCCGCCGGTGCGGCCCCCGACCTTGCGGGCCGCGCCGACGTACGGGGCGAACGCGTCCTGCATCTTCTTCGCGTTCTTGGCGTTCAGGTCGATCTCGTAGGTCGCGCCGTCGACGCCGAAACGTACAGTCTTCTCGGCCGGTCCCCCGTCGATGTCGTCCTCAAGGATCACCTGGACCTTTTGCGCCATCGGTGGAATTCCTTTGCTCAGCGGAATGGTGAATGTCTCGATGACCCTATTCCATTCACCGGAACAATTCCGCATTTCGCCGCGAGCCACTGCCATTTCGCGGCATTGTGCGAACAATTGCCGGAACCGTCAGCCGGTGGACTCGCTCTCGTCGGGCTCGCGCGCGACGGGGACCACGGCGATGTCGGCAGGAAGCGCTGCTGCGTCGGTCCCGGGCGACTGCCCGGGGTCGGGCACCGCGGGACGGGGGTCGAGCGAGGCCCTGGCCTCGTCGGCCTCCTCGCGCTGGAGGAACCGGTAGATGCCTCGGACCAGGAAGAAGCAGGCGACGGCGGCCACGACGGGCGGGGCCAGGGCAGCGATGTCGCTCATCGACCACCTTCGGGCTTGAGCAGCGGGAAGGCGATGGTGTCGCGGACGCTGGGGGCGCCGGTCAGCAGCCGCAGCAGCCGGTCGACGCCCATCCCCATGCCGCCCATCGGCGGAGCACCGAACTCGAGCGCCCGCAGGAAGTCCTCGTCGAGCGCCATGGCCTCGGGGTCACCGCCGGCCGCCTTGACCGACTGCTCGACCAGGCGCGCCCGCTGCTCGACCGGGTCGACCAGCTCGGAGTAGCCGACGCCGATCTCGACGCCACCGATGACCAGGTCCCAGGCCTCCACCAGCCCTGGCTTCGACCGGTGCGGCCGGGCCAGCGGTCGCACCGACTCGGGGTAGTCGCAGACGAAGGTGGGTGCGACGAGGGTGTGCTCGACGAGCTTCTCGTAGAGCTCGAGGACGATCTCGCCGCTGTCCCAGCCCGGCTGCAGCGCCACGTCGTGCCGTCCGGCGATCTTGCGCAGCAGCTCGATGGGGGTCTCGGTGGTGACGTCCTCGCCGACAGCCTCGGCCACCGCCTGGTGGATCGGCAGCCAGCGCCAGGGCGCGGTCAGGTCCGTCTCGCCGCCCCGGTCGTCCGGCACGACCGTCGAGTCGAGCGCCCGGGCGGCGTCGACGACGAGGTCGCGCGTGAGCTCGGCGATCGACGACTGGTCGCCGTACGCGGCGTACGCCTCGATCTCGGTGAACTCCGGGCTGTGCGTCGAGTCGATGCCCTCGTTGCGGAACACCCGGCCGATCTCGTAGACCCGCTCGATGCCGCCGACCACCAGCCGCTTGAGGTAGAGCTCGGTCGCGATCCGCAGGTAGAGCGGCATGTCGAACGCGTTGAGGTGCGTGACGAACGGTCGTGCCGTCGCCCCGCCGTGCAGCGGCTGCAGCAACGGCGTCTCGACCTCGAGGTATCCCTGCCGGTCGAACGTCTCGCGCAGCGACCGGAGCAAGGCGCCCTTGGCCCGCACCATGTCGCGCGACTCGGCGTTGACGGCCAGGTCGACGTAGCGCAGCCGAACCCTCGTCTCCGGGTCGGAGAGGCCCTTGTGCTTGTCGGGCAGCGGCCGCAGCGCCTTCGACGTCATCACCCACCTGTCGGCGAGCACCGACAGCTCCCCGCGGCGCGAGGTCACGACCTCGCCCTCGACGCCGACGTGGTCGCCGAGATCGACGTCGGACTTCCACGCCGCCAGCTCGTCCTCGCCGAGCCGGTCGAGCGAGAGCATCACCTGGATCTCACCCGTGCCGTCGCGCAACGAGGCGAAGCACAGCCTGCCCCCGACGCGGGAGAGCACCACGCGCCCCACGATCCCGACCCGCTCGCCGGTCTTCTCGTCGGGCCCCAGGTCGGGGTGGGCCGCCCGCAGCTCGGCAATGGTGATGGTCCGGGGGAAGCCGAGGGGGTACGGGTCGCGTCCCTGCGCGCGCAGCCGGTCGAGCTTCTCCCGGCGTACGCGCATCTGCTCCGGCAGGTCGTCGTACGCCGTGGGGTCAGCCGCGTCGCTCACCTGCACGAGGTTACCGAGCCGACCCGGCCGGGCGCCCAGCCCGTTGGCCCCGACCCCGCCACGAGTGGCGAGTTCTGGTCGGTCTGGGCCGGGTCGGAGCGGCCAGAACTCGCCAGTCGCTGGCCCGTCAGGTGCGGTTGCGCTCGAAGACCAGCCGCAGGCCGACCAGGGTCAGCCATGGCTCGTACCGGTCGATGGTGGCCGCCTCCTCGATGACCAGCGGGGCCAGCCCACCGGTCGCGATCACCGTGACGTCGTCCGGGTCGTCCGAGAGCACGGCCGACATCCGGTCCACGACACCGTCGACCTGCCCGGCGAACCCGTAGAGGATGCCCGCCTGCAGCGCCTCCACCGTGTTGCGGCCGACGACCGAGCGCGGGCGCGCCAGCTCGACTCGGCGCAGCTGGGCGCCACGCCTGCCGAGGGCCTCGACCGAGATCTCGATGCCCGGCGCTATCGCGCCGCCGAGGTACTCCCCCTTGGCGGAGATGGCGTCGAACGTCGTGGCGGTCCCGAAGTCCACGACGATGCACGGGCCGCCCACCAGTGTGACCGCGGCCAGCGCGTTGAGGACCCGGTCGGTCCCGACCTCCTTGGGGTTGTCGGTGAGCACCGGTACGCCGGTGCGCACCCCCGGCTCCACGATCACCGCCGGCACGTCGGGGTAGTAGCGGCCGGTCATCTCGCGCATCTCGTGCAGCACCGAGGGCACCGTCGAGCACAGCGCGATCCCGTCGACCGCCCAGCCGGGGCCGGCGTGCTGGCCGAGCAGACCGCGCAGCACCACGGCGATCTCGTCGGCCGTGCGGTGAGCCTCGGTCGAGACCCGCCAGTGCTCGACCAGCTCGTCGCCGTCGAACAGGCCGAGCACGGTGTGGGTGTTGCCGACGTCGATGGCGAGCAGCATCAGGCGACCTCGTCAGCCATCGGCGCTCCCGAGCTCGATCTCGGCATTGTCGATCAGCCTGGTCCTGCCCACCTTGGCGGCGAGCGCGAGCAGTGCCGTGCCGGCGAAACCGGGCCCGACGTCGCGCAGGGTAATCGGGTCCACCAGCGCCACGTAGTCGAGCCCGAGCGCCGGCTGGGCGTCGAGCACCTCCCGGGCGGTGGTCAGGACAGCCACGGGCCCGTCGGCGGCGACCGCGGCGGCTGCGGACAACGATCGGGACAGGACCACGGCGACCACGCGGTCGTCCTCGTCGAGGTAGCCGTTGCGGCTCGACAGCGCCAGCCCACTCGGCTCGCGCACGGTCGGCACGGCGACCACCTGGACCGGGAAGTCCAGGTCGTCGACCATCCGGCGGATGAGCAGCAGCTGCTGCGCGTCCTTCTGACCGAAGTAGGCGACGTCCGGCCGGGTGATGTGCAGCAGCTTGGCGACGACGGTCAGCACCCCGTCGAAGTGGCCAGGGCGGGAGGCGCCCTCGAGCACGTCGCCGAGCGGCCCGGCCAGGACGCGCACCTGCGGCTCCCCGCTGGCATAGACCTCGGCCACGTCGGGTGCGAACAGGACATCGACCGACTCCTCGGAGCACAGCGCCAGGTCCGCGTCGAGGGTTCGCGGGTAGCGCGAGAGGTCCTCGTCGGGGGCGAACTGCAGCGGGTTGAGGAAGTCGGTCACGACGATGACGTCGCAGCGGCGCCGGGCCACGCGGATCAGCTCGCGGTGCCCGTCGTGCAACGCGCCCATCGTCATCACCACGCCGACCTCGCCGGAGCGGTTGCCGAGGGCGGCGCGCAGCTGGGCTCGCGTGTGCAGCAACCGGGTGGTCACGGGTAGCCCCCTTGCCTGATCGTCAGGACGTCGAGCAGCGCCTCGGCAGCCTCCGGCTTGAGCAGGCCGGCTGCCAGCGCCCGGTCGGCGGTCAGGCGGGCGAGCGCGACGTACGCCGCGAGCCCCTCGGGCGACACCCGCGCGAGCTCGCGCAGGTGCGCGGCCACCGTCCCCGCGTCGCCTCGCGCCACCGGCCCGGTGAGAGCGGCGTCACCGGAGCGCAGCGCGTTGTCCAGCGCCGCACCGAGCAGCGGCGCCAGCATCCTGGCCGGCTCCTCGACGCCGCACCGGCGCAACAGGTCGACGGACTCGTTGACCAAGGTGGTCAGGTGGTTGGCCCCGCCGGCCAGAGCCGCGTGGTAGAGCACCCGGAGGTCCTCGGGCACCCACTGCGGTTCCCCTCCCATCTCGACCACGAGCGCCTCGGCGATCGGGCGCAGCGGGTCGGGGGCCGTCACGCCGAAGGACGCACCGGCGAGCCGGGTGACGTCCTCCGCGCGGCCGGTGAAGGTCATCACCGGGTGCAGCGCGAGCGGCAGCGCGCCCGCCCGGGTGGCCGCGTCGAGGACCCCGGCACCGAACCGGCCGCTGGTGTGGGCCAGCAGCTGGCCGGCCCGCACGACACCGGCGGCGACCAGGCCGTCGACCAGCCCGGCCAGCACGTCGTCGGGCACGGCCAGCACGGCGAGCTCGCTGCGGTCCACGACGTCGGGCGGCGGCAGCACGGGTACGCCGGGGAGCAACGTCCGGGCACGGGACCGCGACGCGTCGGAGACGCCCGAGACGGCGACCACCTCGTGCCCGGCCTGCCGCAAGGCCGCTCCCACGACGGCACCCACCCGACCGGCGCCGACGATGCCGACGGCAAGGCGCGCCGGGCGCGCGCTGGGATCGGTGTCCAAGAGTCGTTCCAGTCCTTGTCGGGTACCGGACGGGCGCGATCAGCGTACGACGCGGGTCGCCGGCGCCGGTCGCAGGGCAGACTCGTGCTCGTGGATCCGGTCGGCTGGCGGGAGGCGACCGAGCGCGCGCTGTACGGCGAGGACGGCTTCTACCTCCGTGATCCCGGCCCGGCCGCCCACTTCCGGACCTCGGCGCACGCGTCACCGCTGTTCGCGGCAGCCGTCGCTGCGCTCGCGGACTCGGCGGGGTTGCGCCGCGTCGTCGACGTCGGCGCCGGTCGCGGCGAGCTGTTGCTGGCGCTGCGCGCGCTCGACGACGGGCTCGCCCTGGTCGGCGTCGAGGTCGCCGGCCGGCCGCGCGACCTGCCGGACGACGTGACCTGGCTGCACGAGCTGGGCGGGCTGCCCGACCTCGGCTCGGCGTTGCTGGTGGCCAACGAGTGGCTGGACAACGTGCCGGTCGACGTCGTCGTACGAACCGAGGAGGGCACTCGACTGGTGCGGGTCGACCCGGAGACGGGCGAGGAGTCGCTCGGAGGTGAACCCAGTCAGGTGGACCTCGACTGGCTGGACCGGTGGTGGCCGCTACGTGAGGTGGGCGATCGAGCCGAGATCGGCCGGCCGCGCGACGAGGCGTGGGCGCAGGCGATCGGGTCGCTGCCGGGTGGCGGAGTGGCCCTGGCCGTCGACTACCACCACGTCCGGGCCGGCCGTCCGCCGACGGGCACCCTCACGGCGTACCGCGCCGGTCGCCTGGTGCCGGCTGTGCCCGACGGATCGTGCGACATCACCAGCCACGTGGCACTGGACGCCTGCTCCGCAGCCGGGACAGCCGCGGGTGCCACGGCGACGGTCCTGACCGACCAGCGGCATGCCCTGTCAGCCCTGCTCGGTGAGGTCGAACGGCCGCGACCGGACCTGGCCAGGACTGCCCCGGCCGACTACCTGCTCGGGCTCTCACGCGGCGGCGAGCTGGCCGAGCTCACGGAAACGGGCGGCCTCGGCGACTTCGGCTGGCTGCTGCAGTCGGTCGGTGGCCGGCTGCCCCCGCCTTTCATGACCGGTGATCGTGAGGGATCCCACCGGCTCTAGTTGTTCTGCCCCGGGAGGTTGGTGCACTCGGGCGACTGAATGATCTTGATCTGATGAGGACCTCCGAGTGAGGTGTGGAGCTGTCTGACGGCTTCTCACCGACCTCGGAGGTCCTCGTGGTTCACGCT
>JAVEDG010000435.1 GCA_030841245.1 Actinomycetota bacterium | reverse complement strand
AGCAACTAACTCGCCGCAGACTTGAATGACGCATTGCGGTCTCATACACTCCGCAGCAAGCCCAAGCTACGTTTTGGAGGGAGTGCCGCATGTCAGCCAGATTCCTGTCGCGCCTTGTCGTTGTGATTGGCTTCGCCCTGTTGTTGGCCTGTTCGTCGTGCCAGCAAGCCACGCCACCGGCCAATCAACAAACAGCGAATACAGTCGAATCAAAAGAGTGGGATTCGTATGTAAACGAGTTTATCGAAGCCTATTTCGTCGCGCATCCCGAGGTTGCGGTGCATGCCGGCAGGCACGAATTCGATGGCAAGCTAACAGATTGGAGCGCGGCGGGCATCGCCGGCGAGGTCAAGCGTTTGCATGCGTCTAAAGATCGCGTAGCCGGTTTTCAGGATGCAGCGCTCAACGAGCGGCAGCGTTTCGAGCGCGACTATGTTACCTCCGTCATCAACGGCGAGCTTTTCTGGTTGGAGTCTGCTGAATGGCCGTTCCGCAATCCGCAGTTCTACGCCGACAGCATTGACCCTGATGTCTATGTCTCGCGCGAGTACGCGCCCCTGGATCAACGCCTGCGCGCCTATACCGCTTACGCGAAAGCGATTCCGAACACAGTTGAACAAATTCGCAAGAACCTGCGTACGCCGCTGCCGAAGACATTTGTCAATATTGGCCATGCCAATTTTGGCGGGTTAGTTTCTTTTTACCAGAAAGATGTGCCGAGCATCTTTGCTGCCGTCAAGGACGAGCAACTACAAAAGGATTTCAAGGAAGCGAATGACGGCGCCATCAAGGCTATGCAGGACCTTGATGGCTGGTTCACCGCTCAGGAAGCCAGCGCCACGACAAACTTTCAACTCGGCGCGGACAAATTTAGCGAGATGCTAAAAGCGACCGAAGGTGTCGATGTGCCGCTCGATAAGTTATCTGCGGTTGGACGCCAGGATCTGCAGCGCAATCTCGACGCCTTGAAGGATGCCTGTGCTTCCTATGCGCCTGGTAAATCACTTAGTGAATGCGTAGCCCAGGAGCAAGCTCACAAGCCTGACGGCGGCGCGGTTGAATTTGCGCGCAAACAATTGAAAGACTTGCGGGCGTTTATTCTCGAGAAAAAGATCGTTACGATTCCCGGCAACGAAGAAGCAAAAGTTGCAGAAGCGCCGCCTTACAAAAGTTGGAACTTCGCCTACATCAATATTCCCGGACCATACGAAAAAGGTTTAGCCTCTGTTTATTATCTGTCACCTCCTGATCCGAAGTGGTCACAAAAGGAAAGAGAGGCGTACGTGCCGGGGCAGGGAACTTTGCTCTTCACTTCGGCGCATGAAGTTTGGCCCGGCCACTTTTTGCAATTCCTGCATGCGAACCGTTCTTCTTCAAAGTTTGGCCAACTGTTCGTTGGTTATGCCTTTGCGGAAGGCTGGGCCCATTACAGTGAAGAGATGATGTGGGACGCCGGTTTGGGAAATGGTTCGGAGGAGATGCACGTTGGTCAGTTATTGGCGGCGCTACTGCGCGACGTGCGTTGCATTTCAGCGATTGAAATGCATACCGGCAAGATGACCGTTGAAGAGTCGGAAAAAATGTTTCTTGAACAAGGTTACCAGGATGCCGGAAACGCACGACAACAGGCGGCGCGCGGAACGTTTGATCCGGCATACCTGAACTACACCATGGGCAAACTGATGATTCGTAAACTGCGGGAAGATTGGACTGCATCGCGTGGCGGCAAACAGGCCTGGCAACAGTTTCACGACGAGTTTCTCAAGTATGGTGGACCGCCCATTCCGCTGGTGAGAAAAGCGATGTTGCCGGGGGATACTGGCTCGCTGTTTTAGATTTTCCAGACACTCACGCTTATGCTCCGGCTTTGCTGCAGAAGGCGCGAGGTAGCAAATAATTAGGCAAGTTTAATAACCTCGGGGTAGGGAAGGCGGGCTTGCCCCCGCTCTTTCTTTTTGCTTCCTTATCAAGGTGGCGCGCAAATGGTCCAACCTAAATCTACCTGGTGCCCTTCACTACGTCACCGGAAACTTCCAGGATCGAATCCCAGTTTTCACCAAAGCGGCAGCTTGCAAGTGTTTCATCGACACTTTGCAAACCTTACTTAATGAGTGGCCGTGCAAATTGATTGCATACGTGTTAATGCCTGATCATCTTCGTCTGATCGTTAACCCAAAAGACGGAAGAATTATTGAGTTTACGGGTCAGCTCAAGAGCATTTCTGCGAGAACTATTGTACGCGATGTGCCGGAGATCAGGTTCAAGGTTGATTCTGAAGGATCGCATGAGGTCTGGCAGGAGAGCTTCAAAGCCATACCGCTTTGGAGCGCTTGGATGATCTGGCAAAAGATAAACTACATTCACGCCAATCCAGTGAAAGCCAAACTGGTGAAGTCTGCAAAGGATTACCCTTGGTCTAGCTTTGGAGCCTTCTATTCAGGAAGTGAAGAGCCTCTGAAAGTCGATAAGGAATGGTGGTGGGAGGAAGATTCTGAAAAGCTATCAAAGGCTATGAAAGAGTTGGGGTGGAGGACGTATCATAAGCGGGACTAGAAGAGCGGGGGCATGCCCGCCTTCCTGACCACGAGATTACCTCAGTCACGGTATTATCCTCCTGCAAATCCT
>JAVEDG010000095.1 GCA_030841245.1 Actinomycetota bacterium | reverse complement strand
CGTCGCGTAGGCGAGGTAGCCGAGGTCGCCCCGCGGACCGAGCAGGAACGGCCCGTCGGGCAGGTCGAACCCGTCGCGGCGGCGGTAGTAGCGGTTGTAGTAGACGACCCCGCAGTCGCTCGTCAGTGGGTCCGGCAGGGGCACACCCGCGTTGGCCAGCCAGGCCGGCAGCGGCGTACGCCGGCCCATGGCGTCGACGAGCAGGTCAGCCTCGAAGCCGGTTCCGTCGACCCGCGCCGCCGTGACCCGACCGCGGTCGACAACGATGCCGTCGACCCGCGAGCCGGCGCGCACGGAGATGCGCGGTTCCCTTGCGACCGCACGACGCAGACCCCACTCGATCAGCGGCCGTCGCACCCCGAGGTACTGGAGCTCCTCGTCGGCCGGCTCGACCGCGCCACCGGGCAGCTTGGGCCGCAGGTCCACGTCGTGGGCCCCGGCCGCGACCAGCTCGTCGTAGACGTCACCCAGGTGCCTGCGCATCTCCGCACGACCCCGCGGGATGAATGCATGCGGCTGCAGGAAGTGCGGGATCCCCTTGCGCACCCACGACGGCGAGTCGAGCGCAGCCCCGACCTCGAAGGTGTCCCGCTCGACAACGGTCACCGCATTGCCGTCTCTCGCCAGCAGCAGCGCGGTCGCGAGACCCGACACCCCCGCACCGAGCACGACGACTCGCAGATCGGGCATGCGCCGACGCTAGTGGTGGATGAGTCTCCGTCGCGCGCGTTCGGATCAGCTCCGCGGCCAGGTCCTGCATGATCAACACAGGGATGGGGCTATAGGGATGGGGGCTATTGGGCGGTGCGGGAGGTTTCGGTGCGGGTGATGTCGACGGCTGCCGTCCGGCCGGGGCTCGCCCCGCTGCGTTGATCGTCGGGACTTGCGATCTTCCCACTGGGTTGATCATGCAGGATCTGGCCAGGGGCCGACGGGGGTGACGGGTCGAAGGTCTCGTCGCCGGTGGGCTCGATGTGGTGCACGCCGTTCATCCGCTGCCGTAGCTCGGCGAGGGCGAGGTACATCGTGCGCCGGGCCCGGTTCGAGTTGCCGAGCGGGCGGTGCTCGGGCCGGCTGTGCCACGGGTTGTAGCGCAGCACGTCGGCGAACGCGAGCTGGGCGTCGGAGTCGAACCGCTGCGCCGGGATGTGCAGCCGCGCGACCGGGACGTACGGCGAGAGCCGCTCGGGCCACTTGACCGACGCGTTCTCGACCGGCATGAGATGCGGGTCGGTCTGCACCTGCACCATGAAGTCCATGTCCCAGTCGCCCTCGGTGAGCGTCCGGACCATCGCGTCGCGCAGGTAGTTCTCGGCCGGACGTCGCGGGATCCGGCTCCGGCCCGGCCGTGCCGGCCGCAGCGAGTACTCCACGGCCTGGCCCTCGCCGAGCAGGAACGGCACGTTCGAGTAGTACTGCACCTCGAGCGGGTTGCTGTGCATCGGGGAGTAGAGCAGCTGCATGAACAGCTGGATCAGCCTGGTTGGCCGGAGCGAGAAGACGTAGCCGAGCGACGCCTTGGCCCGCACCCAGCGCTGCAGGTCGGCGTTCTCGTGGATGTCCGGCGTCACGAAGCTGGCCGGCGAGACCATGATCAGGTCTTGGGTGCCCGACTCGTCGGCCATCAGCTTGGGGCCGGGAACGCCCATCACCTTGATGGCGACCGAGCACTGCCCGAGGTCCTCGAGGTCGGGTGGTGCGTAGGGACCCGGCCCCGAGAACCGCACGTACGCGCGGTAGTGGCCCGGCTCCGCGAACAGGCCGTGCCGCAGGTTGGCCGGCAGCCCTTCCAGCACCGTGAAGTCGGCGCGCAGCACGCCGAAGGTCTTGGTGTTGCCGAACCGTTGTGCGCCGCCGGGCAGCCAGTTCTCCCTGGTGAACTTCGAGATCTCGTCGGTGATCTGGGCGGTGAGTGCCTCCTCGTCGGGCAGCTCACGCTCCTCGGCGAGCGCGAGGTGCTCGTCGTGACGGAGTCGGTTCTGCAGCCGCTGGGCAGCCTCGAACAGTGGTCCGCGCAGGCGGCGGTCGAAGGCCGGCCGGTAGAGGAACTCGAGGCGCCGCTCCAGTCGCCACAGCCAGAGGACGGCGTCGGTGAACGGCCGGAGCACCAGGAAGGTGACCATGCCCTGGGGACCTGGGCGTCCCATGCGCTAGCGCCCCGCGCGGTGCCATGGCACGAAGGCGTTGTCCGCGTCGCGCATCGCCGGTCGGAGGGCCGGCCAGTGCCGCAGCAGCACGGTGGCCATGGTGTTGTCCGCGATCCAGCTGAGTCCCTGCTTGGTGTAGACAGCGGGGGTGAAGTCGTGCGTGAAGAACCGGTCACTGTTGAGTCGTCGCGACGCCATCAGGATGAAGATGCGGAACGCCGTGTCGCTGAACGCGAAGCCCTCGGGCTTGTCCTCCGCGAACAGCCCGACCATCAGGTCGAGGCGCTCGATGTCACCGCCGTACAGCTCGGCCATCTTCGTCGATGCTTCCCGGTCGGTCGTGAGCTCGTCGAACGTCGAGGGAGCCGACAGGTGCAGCAGCCGCCGGAACTCGCAGTAACGCGGCACGCCCATCTCGCGGTGCCGCAGGATGTCGGTGGCGGCCAGGTCCATCCGCCCGCCGTCGGGTCGGAC